>PWIL01000053.1 GCA_003560455.1 Mollicutes bacterium | reverse complement strand
CGGATTGTTTTAAAGTTGCCGAAAAATTAACTTGGGAGCAATCAATGGAAAAAAGGCTTGATTCTCCTGAAAGATGGAAAGATGGTTATTTGAAAGCAATTGAATTAGTAGGTGAACATCCTGAATTAAGTATATTTAGGCACTTTCCTACTCTTATTGATAAATATGAAAGTCAGATTAAATAATATAAAAGGGAATCCAATTGGATCCCTTGTTATCTCCTGAAAAAAACAGAAAGGTGAACTACTCACCGCTTTCGCTTCGCTTAGAAGCGGGAGCTTCGTTTTGTACTAGGCAATCCTAATACGGACAGGCGTATCCACTTCGCCGCTACTGTATAGAGTCTTAAGACTCACAACGCTACTTTTTTTCAGTATATTTAATGCACCGTTAACATCTGCATTAATTAACATTCCCTTTTTAGTTTTATACAATCCTCTTTTGATTCTTCTACCGCTAAATTTATAGTCAATTGGATTGTCTTGATTATATTTTGGTATTTCATCACTGTCAAAAAAACTTGCTTTACTGGTGTATGATTCCTCTTTTTTAGTGAAGTTAATCCCATACAATTTACACAGATATTCTAACTTTTCTTTTATATTACCTACTGGAATATTAACAAAGTTCTGGTTATTTTTACGACCAATATTTATATTCCTTTGTAATGTTTCATTATATCCTATTACTAAATTACCAATTTGATTATCAATACAGTAATTTATAATATATCTGCATGTTTTATTGATATAATCATTAACTCTATTATTTCTTTTTCTTGCTAGTAAGTATTGTTTTTTAGTAACATTTTTAATCCCTCTTAAATCTTTTATGCTTTGTAATCTGCTGTTTTCTTTATTAAACCATTGATTAACCGATTTAAGCCTCCTACCATCAATAATGAATGATTCGCCTGTGTTAGTTACACATGTAGCAAGATTATTTAATCCTAAATCAATACCAAGTGCTTTGTTGTTATCTAAATCACTTTGAATTTCTTCTACTTCATAAGTATATTGAATTTCAAAATACCTTGCTTTAAATTTAGGAATAATCCTTATTTCTTTAATTTTTTTATCTTTCAATATCGGAGGTATAGTTACTTTAATTGGTTTATGCTCTTTTTTATACGTATTTGAAAACGGTATTATTAATTCATTTTCACTAAGTCTCACAAATCCAATTACAAGAGTAGTAAAATCATCTTTGGGTAAATAATTAGGCAATTTAATAGATTTATAGTCATATTTGCCTTTTTTAGCTAACTTCAAAAGTCCAAAAAAAGACTTAAAACATCCGTCAACTTCTTTTAATATTTGTTGAGCCATATTACTATTAAGCAATTTATAATTTTCGTTACTTTTACATAGTACATAATTCTTATTATAGTTAAGATATTCTTTTTCAGTAAAATAGTATTGTCTAACATTATATACACCTACATTATACAAGTTTTTAGCAACATGACATAATTCTCTTAAATCCGTATACTGCTCTTTTGTAAGTTTTTTAATTTGCTGTTTAACACATAGATACATATTTTCACCTCACTTTCTAATAGTATTGTAATATAATTTTACTAGAATGTATAGTGTTTCAGTAAAACAATTTAAGAAGTTAATGACGCATTCATCCCCCGCCTATAGAGGACGGGGGTATTCTGCTAGTTTTTTGATAAAATTATGATTATATTATTATATAGTTATAATTAAAATTAGTAAAGGCTGTTCCTCCTTTTTATATATGGGTAAAGATAAGCTTTGGATTTACGTAAAATAGTCTTATCTTTACCCGAAAATTAATTCACCCTTATAAATTCAAATTTAAATATACTTGCTTCTTTTCATCTTGTGTAATACCGATATATCTTTTTGTAATCCCAGGACTTGAGTGATTAAATATATCCTGAATTACACTTAAATCCGTTCCATTTATCCTTGCATGATACCCAAATGTTTTTCTAAGCGTATGAGTGCCTATTTTATCGGTTATGCCACATAATTTAGCAGCATCATTCAATATATCATATGCTTGCATTCTACTAATAGGCTTGTTATCCCCTTCCCTTGACTTGAATAAATACCAGTCAATTTCATATTTACCTAAACTGGTTAAATATTCTTTTATTGCATCTTTGGAAGATTTATTTACTTCAAAGACTTTTTCCTTATTTGTTTTTTGTTCTCGGATATATATATTGTCTTTAATTTTTCCATTACTTACATCAGAAATTTTTAATTTCAATAAATCGGAAATTCTAAGGCCAGAATTAATTCCTAAAGTGAAAAGTAAATAATTTCTAATGCTGGTACTTTTTAAAATTGCTTTCATTGCTTTTATTTTATTTTTATCTCGAATTGGTTCGACTGTATTAATAAAAATCACCTCCTGATAAATATTTTTTAATCTTACTTAACACTAAATAATTATATCATATGTAAGACTAAAAATCAATTATTGAATTAAAAAGTTTTAATATACAACACTAACTTAGTAATACCAACATACACAGGTGTTTTTATCAATCTTACATAATCATCAAAGAGTAAGACTGGAATGTCTATTGTTTAAATTAAATAATTAAAGTTAATTATTAAAATATCTAATTTATTCCATGTATACTTTAAAATAAAAATGTTATAAAATAATTAAATAAATTTTCGGATTGGAGCTATAAGAATGAAATATTCTAACTATGATATATTTAATCACTGGAAAGATAAAAAGATAAAAGATATGTATATATTAATTGATTTTAACGAGCCAAGCTGTTGGGGATGTGGTAAGCCTATTAATGAAAATTTTTTTAGCGAAGATGTAGTATTAACATGGGAAAAAACAAAAGGAAAATTAGAAAGATGTCATATAATACCTAAAGCATTAGGAGGGAAAGATGAACTTGACAATTTATTTTTGTTGTGTAAAAAATGTCATAAGTTAAGCCCAGATACAACAGATAAAAATGCTTTTTTAATTTGGGTTTATAATAAAAGGCGTAGTTCATTGATGGGATATGATTTTAAAGGAACTATTGATAGTTTTAAATTAGCATTAGAAAGTTTTGATATTAAAGAAGAAGATTTTATTAAATATTATAATGAATTTGAAAAAACGATTAATATGAATGAACTATTTACAGACCAGGTTAATGTTCATTTAGGTGAACTTCAATTATCTAGCATGACTTATTTAGTAGCATCTAAATTAAATGATTTCATAAAAAGTAAAAAAATACTGCCTGTATAAATTGCAGGCTTTTTTGATATAATAAAATAAAAAGGTGATTCTATGGATATAAAAAAGTTAGGTGAAATAATTTCATTTACATTTCAAAGACCCGAAGCAGAAATTGAGTTTCAAAGAAGGTTTTTGTAGATTGAAAGAAAGTTAAATGAAATTAGCATAATTGCAAACAAAAAAATAAATATAGCTAGATTCATGAAAGTAAAAGAAAGGATTAAACATGGATAATAATAAATTAATCGATAAAATAATAGAAAACATGTATGATTATGACAATATTGCAGATTTTGAAATAGACTTCATAACTAAATTTTTAGAAGACCATAATATTAATTGCTCTTTTTACGAATTAGAAATAATTTACATAAATGAACCTGAGGAGGAAATTATGACATTGGACGATTTCATGCAGGATTTCGCAGGGGCATTATTAAAAAAAATTAGAGATGATATTAAAAAGTTTAGAAAGGAATAAATAATTTCCCTGCCAACTAAACAAAAATAAAAAATCCCTCTATTACTGCATTAGGGATTTTTTATTATTTTAAAATTTTATTTTTAATTTTAGGATACTCTTTCAAGCAGTTTAAAAGTAAATCCTATTTCTTCAAGTTGTTCTCTGGTTAATATTTCTCCTTCCTGAGGTCTACCGTTAAGCCTAAAGCAAACGGCTTTTTGACCTACTTCCTGACTAAAAAGAATTCTATTCAACGGAACATCTTTACCTAACAATGTTGTCAATATATCAGCTGTGGACTGGTGGCCAATTGCCGATAATATTTCGCCTGAACAAAGTTCTTTTGCTTCATCCAAAGTGATAGTTCTAAGTTTGAAATTTCCATCCTCTGTCAAGATTGTTGTATTTAGTATAGCTATTTTATTCATAATTCCCCTTTCAATTACGGTATTATTTCTCCCCCGTATGGGATTTTATTTCATTGATTTCAGAATGCAATTCTCCTGCATCCATTTCATTTAAATCAAGAATTTTCCATTCTTGATTCTCTTTATTGTCTTCAAAATTCCATCTTCCGTCCCTCCAATACAAGTCACCTCCTTCTATTTTATTTTCATTATAAACCAAACCTTCGTTTTGATTTATAAGTTTTTGCAATTTTTCTTTTAAATCATCTGTGTTCATTTTTATTTCCCCCTTCTGGCGGTAGGTCGCCACCCTTTTTTTTATTTATACCATTCGTTTAATTGCATGTTTATTAGTGTCCAATCAAGTTCAAAATTGAACTCTATTGTTTCTATCAATTCTGTTTCATCTTCGTAGTTTTCACATATATCACTTAAGTCAGCGTTCATATCAAATGTGTATATGATAACGAACGTATTATCTATTGCCTGATGGGTTTCTCCTTGTCCCAGGCTAACTGTTTGAAGTTCTCCTGTTTCAAGATTTATTGTCGCATATCCAGTTTTAAACCTCTTGTTAAAACCTTCGTATGCTGTTTTAATAATTTCATAATCACTTAAATTTTCAATAATTTCTAAAATATCTTTTCTTTTTAATACTTCTACTTTTTCTCCTGCACCCATTCCTTGTCCTAATCTTTCTACTTTTATTTTTTTCATTTCAATTCCTCCTCAAATTTAATTATTTACTATATACTTATTATACTATCATATATGGTAGTTGTCAACTATATATGATAAAAAATATTAAAAATATTGATTTATTTTTTTCAATCTCAAAACCTCCCATCTTCCCAAGCAAGTTTCCAAAACTCGCTTTCAAATTTTTCTTTTTCTGCTTGGACATCTTCTATTTTCCACTTTGGGATAAATGATGCCCATTGTCCATTATGTCCAGTCCATTCGGATGTTTTCTTTGTTGTTTTTACCTGTTGTGATTTAAAAGTTATGAAAAAGTGAATCTTATGTGAATGTATTCCACCATTATGGCTTTTGAATATTTTCACATTTGTTGCGTCACTTGGAAGTTGGTTAATAATATCTTTTATTTTAAAGGCAATATCTGTAATGAACTTATTGCCCTTTTTTGATTTGTAGAAATTCATACATAACCCTCCTAAAATTTATTGGCTATCTCCTCAGCACTGGCCACTAATCCAGTGGACGACTTTACGCCGTTTCGACGCCGTTTCGACTTCTAATATTTTATCATCCTTTTAATTAATGTGTTTTTTTGCTATATTAATCAATGTTGATTTATCATTCAACGCAGGATTATCAAGTACTACATCAAACAATACTTGTATCAAATCCCCGATAACTTTTCCTTGTTTCAAATTTAAATTTTTAATCAAGTCATTACCTGAGATTTTTAAATCTTTTTTGCTGAAACAATTTTTATCTGCAATAACCTTATTAAATACATTTATTGCAGTATTAATATTATCAATTTTACTTTTTGATAATATCGGATTTTGTGCCGATATGTCTGCCAATCTTACGTCAAACAAATCTTTTACAGTATCTTCTCCAATGTTGCTTAACAACCTCCTCATAGACTTTTCGGAACTTGTGAAGTCTATGTCATGATGTTTTACCAATGTTACAACTTTTTTTATAGTTACAACATCAAATTTTAAGTTCCTCATTATTTTTTCTGTCATATTTGCGGATACTTCTGGATGTCCAATAAACCTATCATGTTTAACTGTGGAGTCGAATGTTTTTGTATTAGGTTTTCCAATGTCATGTAAAAACATTGTTAATCTTAAATGTAACTTGTTGTCAATGTTTTTTGTTGATGCAAAAATGTGTTTTCCTACATTGTAAACATGATGTGGATTATTTTGTTCACACTTGAATGAGTTTTCTAATTCAGGAATAATTATTTTTAATATTCCTGTTTTATGTAATAAATCTAACTTTGAAATATCTTTCAATTTCAATATTGAAGATATTTCTTGATTGATTCTTTCTCTTGAAATGTTGTTCAATAATGCAACATTTCTTTTGATTGAATCAAATGTTTTGGTCTCTATATCGAAACCAAAGCGAATTGCAAATCTTATAGCTCTCATTATTCGCAATCCATCTTCATTGAATCTTTCATCAGGATTATTTACAGTCCTGATGACTTTGCTTTTTAAATCGTTTAATCCACCAAATGGGTCAACTAACCCATTAATTGTATTATATGCCATAGCATTAATCGTTAAGTCTCTACGGCTTAAGTCCTCTTTGATGTCGTTCACGAAAACCACTTCATCTGGTTTTCTATTGTCAGTGTATTTTCCGTCAGTTCTGAAAGTTGTTATTTCAAATTCTTCTTTGCCTATAACAACTATTACAGTTCCAAAATCAATTCCCGTTTCAATGATTTTAAATCCATCAAAACAGGCTTTTATTTGTTTTGGTGTCGCATTAGTTGTAATGTCCCAATCCTTAGGTTCAAAACCTAATATTGAATCCCTAACACAACCACCAACAACAAAAGCTTTAAAGCCTTTGTTGTTTAATTTATTTAAAATTATTGATGCCTTTTTATTTATTTTTTTCATTTCGTGTTCCTCCTCAAATTTAATTATTTACTATATTTATTATTATACTATCATACATGATAATTGTAAACCATATATAATAAAAAATATAAAAAATATTGAAATAAATTATAAATAATAGTATAATATAAAATATAATAACAAATATAAAGGAGTGTTTAAAATGAGTTTTGATAAATTATTGCAAGAAAAAAACATGAATATAAAAGAACTTGCTAAGTTAAGCGGTGTTCCAGAACCTACAATTTTCAGGGCAAAAAGGGAAGAATTTCAAAACTTGAAATTTCAATCAGTAATAAAATTATGCCAGGCCCTTAATTGCCTTCCGCATGAAATAATTTCAGGTACATTTGAAAAAGAAATAGAACTAGAAGAACAAGAAAGAATGATTGCTTATTCTTTCGTTGAACTACCCGAATTTTCAGGTAATGAAAAAAAATACATTGCTGATATGTTAAATGGTAGTATGTACAACATTAACATACTGCCACAGCAATATTTACAGATGCAAGTATTAGACAGTAATGAGTATGATGGTTTGGCTGATAAATGGCAAGTCGATTCCATAGAGTTATCTAAAAAAGTCCGCAATCTCACAGCACATCAAGCCTACACAATAATAAAAACAATTCGAGACTGGTGGAATAAGCCAGATTCCGAACGAGATTTAGATAATATATTCTAAACCGCTTATACAGCGGTTTTTTATTTTTGTAACAAAATCATAATATGTTTTTAATATAATATTAATATTTCAGCTTGATTTATAAAATTTGGGGACTATTTGGAGACCAAAATATTTTAGTCCGCTAAATCAATATAAATTTTAAAATTAAAAAAACCGCTATAAATGCGGTTTTTAATATCTATGTATAAAAATGTAAATATAATCAATTAAATATTTTAAAACGGCATTTTTTGCTCGTGAAACGACATTACAAAATAAGTATTTATTTTTAGTAATAAAAAGTATTTGAAGGATATTTTTATATTTAAAAAGAGTGGTTTCCCACTCCTTTTATATCACTCCAATAGCTAATTTCAAATTCTGCCTAAACTTATTTTTAAATTCATGCCTAACAAAACACTTGCATTTCCTTTCCGCATTTTCAGCCGGTGCATTTTCACTAGCACCATGCCAAAAATCATTTTCCGGCTCATTCCAAAACGCTGGCGGTTTTTCCTGTGGATAAGTGCAAATATATTGCACATCATCCATAATTAACAAGTCGAAAAACTTACAATCTATACAGGTCATCTTATTCCCCAATCTGGAAGCGGTTATACCGCTTCCTTCTGTTTATTTTTCAATCTTTTGATTAGTGTATCTAATTCTTTCTCATTTAATCCCATTATAGTTTTTTTTCCAAACACCTTGAGAATGAAACTATTTATGTTTTCTTCTGTAATCCCTTGTTGTTTTGCTATTGCAAAAACCTCTTGTATTTTTTTCGCAACCTTTAATTTTTCTTTATCAAACGAACTTTCTTTCTGTGATTCCTTATTATTTCGGCTGTCGGCATCTTTGGTATCATCTATGCAAAACATACCGTTTAATGCATATTTTCTGGCGTATGATGAAGCCGAACCCGTTATTTGGCTTCCATCCATACCTTTTTTAATTTGTTCCTCTCTGGCTAGTGCTGTAGTTTCTACAGCTTCACCAGTTTCAATGTCGATAAATTTTACGGTTGCTTCTACATAAAATCTATCTGCCATATTTACAATTTTGTCGCTTATCATTAATGTTGCTTTGTTGTTGTTTAAAAGTGGTTTTAATGCCTCTAAGATGTCCTCGCAATTTCGGTAATTATATTTACCGAAATTATTATATTGATTTTTTGGTGCCTTTAGCTCTGTTTGTATATTGATTAATTTTTTATAAATATTCATTTACGCCACCCCCAACATTTTTTTTGCTTCTATGTGTACTTTTAAAAATATTTCTTTTTCGCAGTCCTCGCAGTAACAAGATTTTTCAATTTCATTTACATTTATTCCGTTCATTTCTCCGCAGTATGGGCAGTTAAACCATAAATTCATTTT
>PWIL01000028.1 GCA_003560455.1 Mollicutes bacterium | reverse complement strand
TTAATTTGTATTTCATTACTAATTTCCATACAACCAGTAAACAAAATAAATGCAAACAATAAAATTATACTTTTTTTCATTTTTTCAATCCTTTTTCTCAACATCATTATTTTTTTCCTTATCAATTTCAACATTTTCACTCTCTTCCCCTTGTTCTGTACTTTCTATTTCTTTTTTTTCTACATTTTCTTTTTCCTCTTGTTCTGTACTTTCTATTTCTTTGTTTTCTACATTTTCTTTTTCCTCTTGTTCAATTTGTTTTTCTAATTTATAAATCTTTTGACCAAATATAATTAATAATAACCCCACCACCAAATATATTATAGGCATTAATAAACTATTTTGACTAATAATACTTACTAATGTCAAAGAACTATTGTTTGAAAAACCAATTTTTTCAATATTATTAAGCAAAAATTCTTCGCCATAATAATAAATAGCACCAAAACTTAAACCCCCAGCAACTAACATATTTAAACCAAATAATCGAAGTGCGCCAGCCGTTCCGCTTATAAAAATAAATAATAATCCAAAAACACCAAAACCAATATAGATTCCCAGCATAATTGTTCTTTGATACGAAGGAATTTTTTCTAATTGAACTTGCCAATTATAGGGCAGATGATCTTCAATAATATCTTCGGATGTCAAACGATTAGGAATTGCCAAAGACTCAATTATATTATCTCTTATTTCATATTGTTTACTTGTTGATGAATCAGAAAATTTATCAACAACTAATTCACTAATGTTTTTTTCAATTTCTTGTTTTTCATCTCGCAAATTAACATTTGCAACTAACAAATTGCCATAAACAAAATATTCTTGAAAATCGTAAAAATATAATTTTATATTTTTTCTAAACCAATCTAATGTAAAAACTTTTTCTAAACTATTTTCCATAATTTTAATTTCTTGTTCATCAAATTCCGACTTGCTATTTTTTTGTGCACTTTCAAGAATATAATCAAGAAATTTTTCATGTAATTCTTCAGTTACATCACTAACAATTACGCGATCATAAAATTCAACATTACCAAAATTATTAGTCACAGAATAATAAAGTAGAACACCATTAAGAAAAACAATAAAAATAATTGATAAAACCAATAAAACAATACTCTTAATTAAAAAAACTATTACTTTCATTTTTCACCTTTACATGGTGGACGATACTGGACTCGAACCAGTGACCTCTACGATGTCAACGTAGCACTCTAACCAACTGAGCTAATCGTCCATTATTTTCTATCACTATCATACCACAAAAAAAAAATAAGATAAAGAAATATCTTAATTTTCTACCCTAGTCATTTAATCGTAAAAAAGGAAAGCCATCATTATAATCACGATGAATTTGCCATACTTGATTAAAATCCCAATTATGATAGTTTTTAGCATTTAACATTTGTTCATTAGTTTGTGGTTTACCTTTTCCAAGATCAGACATTTCCGTTATAGTTTGATTATAATAACTATTGATAACTCGACCAGAGTTTTTTTTCCCAATTAATCCCCCAACATCACCTTCTTCATTTTGTAACAAAACCTTACCCATCGAATAACAGTTTTTAACTTCACTTGAGCCAACCATTTGACCTGCCATGCCACCAACCATAATTCGACCATTAACCGCTGTTGTTGAATAACTATTCTCAATTTTTCCATTTTCTATGTTACCAACTAAACCACCACTTATTTTCCCATTAATAATTGCTCCACTAGCATGTGATTGAATAATTTCGCCTTTATTGACACCAACTAAACCGCCGACAACGGTCTCCTGATTAGAATAACTCATACAATTACCATAACTTTTTCTAATTTCTCCCTTATTTTCACCAACTAAACAACCAACTACTTCTTCACCTTTAATCTCACCAATTACATTTACATTTTTAATTAAAGAATTTTTATTTAAGCCAACTACCCCACCCATTATTTGTGAATTATTCATTTGGATGTCATATAAATTAACATTAATTATTTCAGCATTTTGGGCAACTCCAAAAAGACCACCATATTGCTCTCCCGTTATTTTCAAACCATAGATATATAAATCATTCCCATCAAAAACACCTTCAAATGGTTGCTCAATTGTTCCAATTGGTGATAAATGTTCATCTTCAACAACAACTATATGAGCAACTTGAACATATTTTTGATCAAGTCCACCAACATATTCATCTTCCCAAATAGTATTTTCTCCAAATAACTGTCTGCCATTAGTTCCGATTTGACTTAATTCTTGAGTATTAGCTATCGGAACATAGCCTTGAGCAATTAAATAATTTACCTGATCAACATCTAAAATAGCACTGGTTTCAATTCGGCAATTTTCTTTTGGTCGAGCAGAAATAATTATTTGTTCATCAGCAAAGCGTTTTTGCGCGCAAAAATTACCATCATGAATCGCCATTGATAATTGACAATCAGAAGCAACCTTTAGCTGCCCTTTTAAAATTGACTGCGTATCATAACTAATAATATTACCACGCATTTTGCCATTTTCAAAAACAACCCAAATTTCTTCATCCAAATTATTTAATTGATTTGACAAACACTTGCCCTCAGCTGTTTTACCAATTGCAATTGCCGTTGAATAAAAATTTTCTTTTTGAATTTGTTCAACATAAAAAAAGACAACCGGCCAAGCAATTAATACTATCATTCCGCTAATAACTAGAACAATTAAAAATTCAATTAAGGTAAATCCCCTCATAAAAATTCTCCTTTATGCTATTTTATTTTGCAAATTATTAACTCGCCTTTTCAAATTAATACCTTCAGTTAAATAACTACCAACAACTACAATATCCGCATTTTGACATTCAGTAATTGTCTGATTATTAATTCCGCCATCAACTTGAATCAAATAACTTAAGCGATTATTTTGACGATAATGATTTAAATATTCAATTCTATTTTTTGTTTCTACTAAAAATTTTTGACCACCTTGTCCAGGTTCAACACTCATTACTAAAACAACATCAATTAATTCCAAATAAGGAATTAATTTAGCAATTGAAGTATCAGGCCGTAATGAAAGACCTACCTCAATTCCTTGTTTCTTAATATATTCAATTAATTTTTTAGTATCTCCCACTTCTAAATGGAAAGTAATCCACTGGGGATTTAAATTTTTATACAAATCGACATATTTTATAACGTCTTCAACCATTAAATGAACATCAAAAGGTTTTTCCATCAATAAAGCCAAATCTTGATCAACTTTAAAATCACGAGTTTGATTAGCAACAAACTGACCATCCATAATATCAAAGTGAAAAAAATCAATCTTTGTTTGATTTAATTCTAAAACTGTTTTCGCTGGTTGATCTGCTTGTAAGAATGATGCTGAAATTTTCATTTTTTCACCTCTTTTAAAAACTTTAAATAATTTTCATAGCGCGATTTTAAAATTTTATTTTGTTGTACTAATTCTTTAATATGACATTCATCTTCATTTGTATGAAAACAATCCCGATAACGACATTGATCACGATGCTTTTGAAATTCGATAAAATTATCACGAATATCAGACCGCTGCATTTCTAAAAAAGAAAGAGCAGAGAAGCCAGGCGTATCAGCTACTAGTCCCCCATATAATAAATATAATTCTACATGTCTAGTAGTATGCTTACCCCGACCTAAAGCCGTTGATATTTCATCTGTTTTTATTTTTAAATTAGAATCTAATTTATTTAATAACGATGATTTGCCCGCCCCTGTCTGACCCGCTAAAACGGTGACATTATTTTTAAAAATTTTTTTAATTGCTAAATTTTCATTTGTATAAACACTATAGCCCAATTGTTGATAATACTTTTTTATTTCAAAAAATTGTTTTTTTTCTTTTAATAAATCTATTTTAGTAAAACAAATAAAAGGTTTAATATTATGATACTCAATTAAAACTAACAACTTATCTAATAAATAATCTTGAAATTCAGGTTCTTTAACACTAATAACAATTACTGCTTGATCAACATTACTAATAAATGGGCGGGTTAACATATTTTTTCTTGGCAAAATATTTGTAATCACTAACTCATTAGAAAAAATAACTAAATCACCAACCATGGGCGTAATATTAGCTTGACGAAATTTTCCTCTAATTCGGCAAACTACTGTTTCTTCTTCGGTTAATACTGTATATTGATTACTAACAATTTTAATAATCCGACCTTTATTCATTCTCAAACTCTTCTTCGTTTTCAAATTCTTCTTCAGGTTCCGGCTCTCGCGCTACTTCAATTTCTAAACGAACACCACGAGCAACAGTACTACCCGCTGGTCGATTTTGCGATAAAATTGTTCCCTCAGCAACAGCTGTCGAATCTCGATGACGAATAATTAAATTCAAACCATGTTCATCCGCAAAATCTTCAATTTGCTCAACCGTCCATGTCCCATCCGTAAACTCAGGATACTCAGTGGTAATAATTGGTAAAACTAAAGTAACGCTATCTCCGGGAACTACTTTTGTTCCTGGTTCTGGGCTTTGATCAATAATCATATTTTCACGATAATCTTCTGGATCATCAACTCTAATTTGATCTGTTAAAACAACTAAATTTTGCACTTCGAGCAATGCTTTTATCTCAAAATAATTTTTATCAGTATAATCATCTAAAACTATTCCTAATTCACCCAATGAAACAACTAATGTAACCTCGGTTCCCTCTTTAACCAAACGATTATATTGCGGTATTGTTCGTACAACTAATCCTTCTGGCACATGACTACTAAATTCTTCATTAATATCAACTGCTAGAGACAAACCTTTATCACGAAGCATCCGCTCTGCTTCTAAAACTTCCATATTGGAAACATCCGGAACTAAAATTTCTGGAACTCTTGTCACTTGCGGATAAATTAAAACTAAATAAATAATTCCTCCCAACAAGCCTAGACAAATAAAAGCTAAAAAGCCAATAATAAGATTGGTAACAATATCAAATTTATTCTTTTTTTTATTTTTTAAGTTTTTTGGCACCTTTTCACCACTTGTTTCTTGTTCTGGATATTTATAAACAATTCTCTCTTCCTCTTCAAACTCTAATGCATTTTTTAAATCAATATACATTTCATTTACATGATCATAACGGTTTTTCGGATTTTTGGCGGCTGATTTTAAAATAATATTTTCAAGACTTTGCGGAATATCAGGATTGTGAGCGCGAACGCTAGGTAATTGTTCTTTCATTTGTTTGATTGCTATCTCAACCGCACTATCACCTTTAAAAGGAATCTTGCCCACCAATAATTCATACATCAAAATTCCCAATGAATAAATATCACTTTTAATTGTTGCACTACCACCATTTGCTTGTTCCGGCGGCAAATAATGAACCGATCCCATAATCGAATTTGTTTGCGTTAATTCGCTATTATTTAAAGCTGTCGCAATCCCAAAATCAGTTATTTTTACAGTCCCATCATTTAAAACTAAAACATTTTGGGGTTTGATATCACGATGAATAATGTAACTAGCATGAGCGTGAATAATGGCACTTGTTAATTGCTTCATAATATCAATTGTTTCCGAAACAGTTAACGCCCCTCTTTTTTTAATTAAACTTTTTAAAGTAACGCCTTCAATATATTCCATCACAATATAATAATTGCCCGTATCCTCACCAACATCATACATTTCAACAATATTGGGATGTGATAAGGCACTTGCATTAATCGCTTCTCGTTGAAACCTTTTAACAAATTTATCATCTTCAGCTAAATCACCACGCAAAACTTTGACCGCTACATTGCGTTCTAATATTTCATCAAAAGCAAGATAAACATTCGCCATCCCGCCTTCACCAATTAAACGAATTACTCGATAACGACCATTTATTTTTTGTTCTTTCGCGATCATTTATTGTCACCACCTTTATTAAGATAAGCAACCGAAATATTATCAGGTCCACCACGATTGTTACTTTTTAAAATTAATTTATGAACCTTATCTTCAATTAATGAATCCTCACTTAAAACTTTCATAATTTGTTCATCATTTAAAACATTTGTTAATCCATCACTACAAAGAAAAATTCCAGAAACTTCATTTTCAACATGAAAAATATCCATATCAATATTAACACCGACTCCTAATGCTTTCATTAAAACATTTTTTCTAGGATGATGTCTTGCTTCTTCATCTGTTAATTCTCCCGTTGAAATTAATAAACTAACTAAAGTATGATCTTGCGTTATTTTAAATAATTTATTATTTCGCACAATATAACCGGAACTATCACCAATATTACCAAACACTAAAAATTCCGGGGTTAAAATTGCTAAAACTAAAGTTGTTCCCATACCCGCACTTTGTGGATTTTCTTCGGTATATTTATAAATTAACATATTAACAGTACTCACTGTTTCTTTAATCCAGTCAACTGCTTCATCATAAGAGCCTATTGACTCTAAACTACTAAATTTCTTGTCAAGGTGCGTCACCGCCAACGAAGATGCTATTTCACCCGCTTGATGCCCCCCCATTCCATCAGCAACAGCCATTAAAATTTCACCATTTTTATTTTCTGAAACAATTACACTATCTTCATTATGGTCACGTAATTTCCCGGTATCGGTTAAACAAAAGTATTCCATTTTATTCCTCCTCTTGTTTGGCACGAAGCTGACCACAGCCAGCCATAATCTCTTTTCCTAATTCACGACGAATTGTTATATTTATCTTATTCTTTTTCATTATATCATAAAATTTTAAAATCTGCTCTTTATTTGTACTTTGATATAAATTATTTTCAGTAGGATTATAAGGAATTAAATTAACATAACAATTTAAACCCTTTAATAACTTAGATAATTCTTCCGCATGCTCAGTTTGATCATTAATTTCTTTCAACATGACATATTCAAAAGTAACTCGACGATTTGTTTTTCGAATATATTCTCTAATTGATTTCATTAATTCATTTAAGGGGTATGCTTGATTAATTGGTACCAATTGATTACGAATTTTATCATTTGGAGCATGCAAAGAAATTGCTAAATTCACCTGCCCACCATCTTCGATAAAATCATATATCCTGGGAACCAGACCACAAGTTGAAACAGTAATATGCCTCGCACCAATCGCTAAACCATTCGGATCATTAATTATGTTTAAAAATTTCATCACATTATCATAATTATCAAAAGGTTCACCAATTCCCATTACCACAACATGTGAAATACGGATATTTTCTTTTTCTTCAATTACTAATATTTGTTGAACCATTTCATAAACACTTAAATCACGGATTTTTTTTGTAACAGCACTTTGACAAAACAAACAGCCCATATTACAACCAACTTGCGTTGAAACACATAAACTTAAACCATAGTTTTGTTCTAATAATACTGCCTCAATATAATTATCATCAAATAACTTGAATAAATATTTTTTTACATAATTATCTTGTTGTTTATCAATAATTTTTATGTTTTTCATGGTAAAATCAGTTTCTAATTTTTCAATTATTTCTTTTTTAAGATTTTGCATCATAAAAAAAGAATTGACTTTTTGTTGATAAAGCCAATTATAAACTTGCTTGGCACGATAAGATTTTTCATTATTTTTGATAAAATAATTGGTTAATTCTATTAAAGAATAATCATATATATTTTGCATTAATTCACCACTACAATTATATCATGTATATTAGTAGATATAAATAGTTTTAGGTTATTTATATCTAGTTCTATTTATATTATAATAGATTCTACTACTTTTTGTAGAATTAAAATTTAAGTTAGGACAAATTATAACACGGGTCTTTAGAATCCAGTTTTATGACAGCCCATCTTTTATTTCTTTATTAATTTATTTTTAGATAGCGGGGTTTAAAATCCATATATGCATGATGAAATAATGATAGAAATTAAAAGCCTTAAATTTGAAAAGGAGAAAGTTATGAAAACTGTATGCGCTATCGATGTTGCTAAAGACAAGAGTATGATACTCATTATTACTGAAATTGGCGAAGTTTTAATTGAACCATATGAAATAAAACATAATTTAATTGATTTTAATTTATTAGATAATACAATAAGAAGTTTTAATTTAAAAGAAACTACTATTTTTTTAGAGTCAACCTCTACTTATCATAAACCAGTTCAAAGATACTTCTTAGAACACGGGTACAATGTTAATGTCATTAATCCTATTCATGGTAAAAACAATACTAAAAATTTAAGATTAACCAAAACTGACAAGCAAGATTGTTTTAACTTAGCTAATTTGTTTTTTAAAACCAATATAAAAAATAACAATTCACCAATCGATGATTTATATAATAACCTTAATTTATTATCAAGACAATATAACAATTTAACAGAAAATATAGTAAGACTCAAAAATAGATATATTCAATTAGTTAATTTGGTTTTCCCTGAAATGTCTTTGTTATTTAAAGGCAAAGATTTGTATGGAAAAACAGCTCTATTCCTTTTAAAAGAATTTCCTCATGCTGACATCATTAAACATAAACGAATTGATGCTCTTGCTTATAATATGGCTAAAACTCAAAATAGAAGTTACAAGCAATATTTAAATAAAGCCAATAAAATAAAAGAATATGCTATTAATTCTTATCCAGACGTTAATGTAAATTCTCAGGATGTCAACAATCTTGAAGAAATTATTGATATTATTATTTACAACCAAGAGAAACTTAATTTATGCAAAGAAAAAATGATTACTTTAGCCAAGCAATCATCATTATTTCCGATAATTAGCTCAATATTTGGTATTGGTGAATTATCCGCATCTCTTTTAATCTCAGAAT
>PWIL01000030.1 GCA_003560455.1 Mollicutes bacterium | reverse complement strand
ACAACACATCTTTGGTGGTTGGTTTTTGGATATACTTCTTCTAATATTTCTTTAAAGCCTGCTACACCATCACTGCTCAAAAATATAATATCACCTACACCCCTTTCTTTTAATTCTTCTAATATACTATACCAAAAACTAGATGATTCACTATCACCAATCCAAAAACCCAACACATCTTTTTCCCCTTTTAGATTTATTCCTAGTGCTACATATAACGCCTTTTTTTTACTCATACCATTTTCCCTTACACTAACATATAAACAATCCATATATACAAACGCATATATTTTTTCTAATTTTCGCCTTTGCCATATTATTACTTCTTCATTTACCATGCTTGTTGCTTCGCTTATAAATTCTTCATTTATTTTAGTGCCATAAATATTTTCAAGAATTTCTTTAATATCGCGAATGCTATTTCCTTTAGCATATAGCAATGTGATTTGATCTGCTAGTTCTGTTATTATTCTTTTTCTTTTGGGAATTACAACGGGATTAAAGCTTGCTTCACGATCACGTGGTACGGTCACTTTAAATTCACCATGATTAGTTTTGACCTTCTTAGTTCCAACTTTGCCATTTCTTCTATTATTATTCTTCTTTGTTACATGACTTCCTTTTTCATAATCCATATGATGTTCAAATTCTTTATCTAATAATTGTTGAATTAATTTTTTGCGTAATTCTTCTAAAGCTTTATTTACATCGCCCATTGTTTTCATATCGTTTTCTTTTAATAGTTTTTGAGTAACTTCTTCTATTTGTTCTTCTTTTTTTGTCATATCATTTCATATATCCTTTCTGCTAATTCACAATCCATTTCATTTATTATAATATCCCATTTTTTATAACTAGGATGCCATTTCATTTCTTCTTCTTTTAAAATTTCGAGTGTTTTTAACTGTAATTCACAAACAGAATCAAACAACCTTATTTTTTTTAATTTCCATCTAATTCTATTTCGCATTTTATTATAGCTATCTGTGTTTGCAGTTATTTTTCTTGCTTGCTGACTATATCTAAACATTGCAAAAATTTCTTCAATATATTTGTTTATTATCATTACTAATAGCTTATTATCCTCATAATCTTTTATTAGTTGATTGTAGATTTGTGCTCCCTCTTTTTTTTCCTTTGCACGATATATTCTGCCAATTTCCCTCATTATAACACGGTGTTGTTTCCTGGCGATATATTGGTGCGTTTTATTATAGAATTCTATTAATGAAGGCGCATATATTGTTTTTGGATAATGCATTTTAAATACTTTTTTCAGCCATTTATTATTTATCATCGATACCATAAATATTTCTTCTATACCTCTTTTTTTTAAATCAGAAAAGGATCTTAACCAATAACCAGTATTTTCTTCTTCTGGCGTATACAATCCCAGTATTTCTTTATATCCTTTCAAATTCAGCCCAATAAATATATACATTTTTTGTTTCTTAATTTGCTCACTCTTTCGCACATAAACTTCTTCTTCTAATATAAACACATTAACATATAATTTTTCTAATTCTTTTTTGTTCCAATCAACTATTTCCATTTTTTCACTAAAAAACTGTGTTTTCAAATTTACACAGTTAATCTAACACAGTCTTTTTTTAAAAAAAAGCATTAATCTTTTAATGCTTTAAACATTTTTTTCCATAAATCGGTTGTTGAATAATTCAAAATTCCAACTTTATAAATTTTCAAACCATACTTAATTAATAAATAATTAAAGCCAATCATAATTAAAATTGAAATTATCACTTCCATTATGCTAATTTGTTCTAATACTAATAATGAAGGAGCCAAAATAGCGGAAATTAAAGGCACAAACGAAAGAACTTTAATAAAAGTTGCACCAGTAAACACCCCAGCCATAATTGCTAAATAATAACCAATCACCGAAATAATAATAATTGGCGTTTGTAATTGTTGAAAATCTTCAATATTAGTTGTCATTGATGCTAAAATACCCGCTAATAAAGCATAAGCCAAAAAGGTTAATAACATTAAAATAAGCGTTAAAGGCACCGCATACATTAATTGACTAGCAACATCACTTTCTAAAACCATTTTATATAAATTATTAATTTCGCTTGTAATCCCCTCAGAAATAGCACTAGTTGCAAACAATTTACGACTAAAAAATGCGATTACTCCAAAAATAAACAATAACGCCCCTTGCATAATCACAAATAAATTACCAGCAATAACTTTGGCGAAAAAATGAACGGTTGGCGAAACACTGGAAATAATTATTTCCATCCCTCGGGTTGATTTTTCATCATTGACTTCCGCGCCAATCATTTGGACTAAAAAGATAGTTAACATAAAAAATGGTAAAATAACAAACGGAAAAACAGTTGTCATAATCGCTGCTTGTAATTCAGCTTCACTATCTTTTCGCTCATCTAAAATAATTCTCTCTACTTCAATTGGTTGATTAACACGTGCTAATTCTTCAGCATCAATCTCACTTTCAATTAATGCTAAAGTTGCTCGGGTATTATTTAAAGTACTCATTATTACTTGATGTTGTAGCGTTTCTAAAAATACTTCGGTGATTAATGTTGCTGAAATTACATTTTCACTTTCTTGAAGAATAATAACTATAGCACTCGTGTCTTCTTCAATAATCTCTTCATAATCAAAATCAGGATATTCCTCTTCAGTTACTAAATTAACTTCATAAACTGATTCCCTAGTAAATTGTAATTGACTTTCATTTAATTCTAATTGTTCTTCAAAGATAGCAAATGTTCGCTCTGTTTCATCAATCACATACACTTGCTGTTTGCGATCAAAATCACCACCGAAAAAATTAATAATTGAATCAATATTAGCTAATGAAACAATTAAAATAAGTAATAATACATTGGCTATTACAAACCATTTGGTATATATTTTTCGTTTTAAACTAACGGTGATTAAAAAATTTAATTTACTCCCCATATTTCTCACCTACCTTCGCCACAAAAATCTCATTTAAACTTGGTTCATCAACTAAAAATTTAGTTATTTTTCGATCTTTTACCTGATCAAAAACATTATCAACATAACTATTGTCTTTTATCTTAACTTCAAAATCACCCTTGACTTTTCTTACATTAACCACACCATCAATCACACTTAATTCTTCTTTAGTAATGCCTGCTCCTTGAATAAAAATATTTTTCCGACGATAATCATTTTTAATTTTTCGAATTTCGCCACCCAAAACTTCCCGACCATCTTGAATAATGACAATTTTTTTACAAAATAATTCAACATGTTCCATTCGATGAGTTGAAAAAATAATCATACAACCATTTTTCGCCATTTCTAAAATTTCTTTTTGAAATAATTCCGCATTTAATGGGTCTAAACCGGAAAAAGGTTCATCTAAAATTAATAATTCTGGTTGATGAATAATCGCTGTAATAAATTGAATTTTTTGTTGATTTCCTTTTGATAATTCTTTTATTTTACGCTCCCAATATTCAGAAATACCGAATTTTTTTAATAATGCTTTGCCATTTTCAATTATTTTTTCTTCGGTCATTCCTTTTAAAACACCATAAAAAATAAATTGTTCTTTAACTGTTAGTTTAGTTAATAAACTTCTTTCTTCAGTTAAAAAACCAATTTTATTTGTCATAGAATAATCAATTTTTTTATCATCTAGCGTAATTTTACCAGCTTGAAAATCTAACAAACCCATAATCATCCGAAAAGTAGTTGTTTTACCAGAGCCATTAACACCCAGTAATCCAAAAATTTCACCACGCTTGACCGTAAATGAAAGATCATCAACTGCTAAAAAATCACCATAATATTTAACAACATTTTCAACTTTTAACATCCTAGTCCCCCACTTTCTTAATTTTACGTTTTATTCGTTGCAAAGCATTATCAATTGATTTTGGTGGTTTGTTTAAAATAGTTCCTATTTCAACATAATCAAAACCACTTATTTTCAATGAAAACACTTTTTTTTCCAATTCAGTTAAATTCTTTTGCATATTTTCAATAATTTCTTTTTCAGTCTCCGAGGCAATTAACTGTTGGTAGGGCTCGTCCTTTTCACTACCCAATAAATCTTCTAAGTTTAAATTTTCACCTGTTTCGGTTGCAATATCTAATGACAATGAGTCATTTAATATTCTGTTTTTTTGTCTTTTTGAAGCAATTACTAAACTAAGCATTCTTCTTTCAATACAAGTCTTTGCAAAGGTAAAAAAAGAAGCTTCTTTTTGTTCAGAATAGTGTTTAATTGCTTGATTTAAACCAAGCATTCCTTCTTGAATTAAGTCATTTATATCAATTCCTGTTTGTTTACAACTAGTAGACATTTTATTGGCAACGCTCGTAATTAATGGCCGATATTTTTCATACAAAATTTCATTTGCTTCTTCGTTATTTTCCGCAATATAATCCAATAGTTCATTGTCGTTATAATCACGATATTTCATTATTTTTGCCTCCTTTGCACCGCCTCTTGAATCATAATTCCAGCCGCAACTGAAGCATTTAAACTATTGATTTGGCCTACCATCGGAATTTTCGCAATAAAGTCACAATTTTCTTTGACCAAACGACTCATTCCCCGATCTTCACTCCCAATAACCAATGCTATTTTACCACTGTAATCAATTTCTGTAAATATACTTCCTTCTAGATCAGCGCCAATAATCCAAAACCCCTTTTCTTTTAATAAAGAAATGGTTCGCACTAAATTAGTTACTTTAGCAACATTTAAATTTAAAATCGCCCCAGCACTCGTTCGAATAACTGTGTCATTAACTAATACACCACGATCTTTGGGAATAATGATGCCATCAACGCCAAATGCTTCAGCTGTCCGACTAATCGCCCCAAAGTTATGGGGATCGTTTAGGTGATCTAAAATTATTATAAATGAATTTTCTTTTATTAATGAGTTTAAAGTTGCATATTCATAATCAGCAATATCTAAAATTATACCTTGATGATTTTTATTAACAAGTTCATTTAAAGTTGTTTTATCAACAAAATTAATCAAAATATTTCTTTTTTCTAAAGGAGAAATAAAAAATTGGTCCCGAAATTCTTGCCAAAGATAAGCTTTTTTTATTTTTAAATTTTTTTCTAAAACTAAGCGACAACTATTTTTTCCACTAACTATCATTTTTGCTCCTTAATATCAAAAGTAATGTTTTTTATTTTTCCAGTTTTTACATCATTGATAATAATTTGATATACTTTTTCTTCATTAATTTCTTTATTTTTTCCCAAACAACCTCTTTTATCCGCAATTTGTTCAATTATTTTTAAAGGTTCTTCGCCACTAACTTGATATCTTTCTTTTAATACTAAAGGATAATGTTTTATTAATTTATTAATAATATGGAAGGCTACTTCATCTTTTGGCAAAACTTCTTCTTTAATAGTCGTAAAACTTGCTAAATTTAATGCAGTTTCTTGATTATCAATTTTGGGCTGTAGAATGCCTGGTGTATCTAATAATTCCATTTCTTGATTTACCCGAATCCAATTTAAGTTTTTAGTTACCCCCGGGCGATTGCCCACATTAGTTGCTTTTTTCTTAACTAACCGATTTATTAAGGTTGATTTACCAACATTCGGTGCACCAATAACCATAATTCTGGTTTTTCTTTTCAACATACCTTTTTTTTCTTGTTGTTTGAATTTATCGGCCATTATTTCTTTAGTTTTATTTAAAAGATTTTTTAAATTATCATTAACTAAATCAATCCCAATAACATGATAATTTTGTTTTTGATAATATTCTAACCATTTATTTGTTTCTTTTTGATTACAAAGATCATATTTTGCAAAAATTAAAATTGTTTTTTTTTGGTCAAAAAAGTTTTCGGTTAATTTAGATGAAAAAGGAATTCGGGCATCAAGCACTTCAAAAACAACATCAACATATTTGAGGTTTTCTTTTATTTGCCTTTTAGTTTTTGCCATATGACCCGGATACCAATTAATATTACTCATAATTCACTCCAAAAGAATTATATCACAAATCATAAAAAAAAAGAATTATTCAATTCTTCCTATTTTTGATAACGGATATAATCTAACACCACTCTTGCCCATAACATTATCATGATGAATTAAACCAATTGTTCGACTATCTCTTGAAAAATTCCGATTATCACCAAGTACAAAATAATAATCTTCGGGAATAATATCATAATATAATTCTTCTAATTTAAAATCTTCTGTTTGACTGGGCAAAAAGGGTTCTGCTACTTGTTCACCATCAATATACAATTTATTATCAATATAAGCCACATGTTCACCCGGTAAGCCAATTACTCTTTTTACCAGTCGACTATTTTTTTCTTGGTGAACAATAATATCAAATCGTTCAATCTCTTGATTTAGTTTAAATAACAAAACAATCTCCCCATCTTCTAAATTAGGTTGCATTGATTCACCATTAATTACAGCTGGTGTAACTAAAAAAAGACGCAGAAAAATGACAAAAAAGACAATTGCTACAAAACCAACTACTTCTTTATAATTATCGTTAAAACGACTAGTTTTTGTTACTTCTGAATTTACTTCATTTTCTTGCATCAAACGCCTCCTTATGAAAAGAAGACCAAAAGGTCCTTATTTTCTTTCTTTAATTTTAACTTGCTTAACCATATCCCGTAAATAATTTAATTTTGCCCGACGAACTTTTCCTTTACGAATTACTTCAATTGTTTCTACTTTTGGCGAATTAATTGGGAAAATACGTTCAACACCAACACCGCTTGTTACTGAACGAACAGTAAAGTTTTTGGCTACACCACTATTCTTAATAGCAATGACAATTCCTTCAAAATACTGAATTCTTTCTCTTTTTCCTTCAATTACCCGCACGCCAACTTTAACAGTATCACCAACTCGAAATTCAGGAACATCTGGTTTAATTTGGCTTTTAGTTATTTTGTCTACTAAATTCACGACTGCACACTCCTTTTATAAATGTTATGATCATTAATTTATAACCAGCGGATCACACATAGGTAATTTTATCATATATTTAAAAAAATTTCTACTTTTATCTGGATTTTTTTGTTGATTCAACCATTTTATTATCTTTTTCAACAAATAACATTCGTTTTTCTTGTAATTTACCATATAAATTATTTAATTTTTTTAACAAAAGTTCATAATAATTTTCATCAAGAAACATATAATAACGATTTACTAAAATAGTTCGGAAACGTTCAATATCATCAAGTGCTTTACGAACTGGTTCTTCATCTTCTTCTTCAATTGTTAAAAACAAATTTTCGATATAAAAATCTAACTTTTTTTGAACTTTTTTTTCTAGGACTAATTTTACTAATTGCCGATCAAATAAAACTAACTTTTTTATTTTGATCGTATTATGAGCCGAATCTAATTTAGGTCTTACTTCATAACCTATAATATGATTTAAATCTGTATACGCTTTTAAATTTTCTTGCTTAATTAATTTAAATTTTTTCATCTATTCGCCTCTTTTCCCATAAATCTGGTCTTTTTTGTTTTGTTTTTTCGATTTGTTTTTCCCGTCGCCAAGTAGCTATTTTTTGATGATGCCCAGACAATAATATTTCTGGCACTTTCATGCCGCGAAAGTCAATTGGTTTAGTATACACTGGATAATCAAGCAATCCATCTGTAAATGAATCTGTTAAATGTGATTCTTCTTGAATAACTCCTGGTAATAACCGCACAACACTATCAACCAAGACCATTGCTGGAATTTCACCACCAGTTAATACATAATCACCAATTGAAATTTCATAATCAACTAAATCTAAAATTCGTTCATCAAAACCTTCGTAATGACCACAAATAATAATTAAATGTTTTTCTTTAGCTAAATCATAAGCTCGTTTTTGGTCATATAATTGACCTTGTGGCGTTAATAAAATTACTTTAGTTTCTAATTTTCTTAATGCTTCAACTGCTAGATAAATTGGCTCGGGTTTTAAAACCATTCCTGGTCCGCCGCCAACTTGATAATCATCAACTTGCTGATGTTTATCAAATGCATAATCTCTAAAATTATGAACTTGAATTTCCACTTTTTTTAAGGATTGAGCTTTTTTAATAATTGAATGTTCAAATACTTCCAAAAACATATCTGGAAAAAGGGTTAAAACATCAATTTTCATCAAAAATCCCCTCAATTTCATTTACAAAAACTATTTTTTTCTCTAAATCTATTTTTTTGATTAAATCATTAACATATGGTAAGTAATGTTGTTGATTTCCTTCAATAATTAAAACATCATGCGCTTTATTATTAAAAAAATGCTTAATTTGACCTATTTCTTTAGCTTGATATTTAACTATAAAACCAATTAAATCTTCTACTAAAATAATATCTTTTGGTAAAGCTTCTCTTGGAACAAATATTTTTGAACCTTTATAAATTAAAACATCGTTAATATCTTCGTGTTTTTCAAATAATAATAAATCATTATTTTTATGATAGCGGCGTTTTTTTATAACAACTGGTGATTCAACATCCTCAATAAACAAATTCTTCTTTGGTTGGAAAACTTTATCTTTATAACGAAATTTTGAATTAACCTTTACCTCACCTTTTAAACCATGAGTATTAATAATTTCACCAACACAAATCATTGCTTCACCCTCGTTCTAATTCATATAAAATTATGCCTGTTGCTACGGCAACATTTAAACTTTCACAAAGAGGATTAATCGGAATTTTCATAAATTGATGACAATAGTTTGCCACTTCACTGGAAATCCCTCTCCCCTCATTGCCCATTATTATAACAAATTTAAAATCTTTTACAACATTTTTTAGCAAATCTTTACTATTTTTTTTAGTTCCAATAATTTGATAATCTTTTTCTAAATTTTTCAAAACTTTTAAATCATTATCTTCAACAAAATTTAAATAAAAAATTGCTCCCTTACTAGCTCTAATAACTTTATCATTATATAAATCACAACAATTATTAAAAACAATTGTTTCAATATTAAAAGCCAAAGCACTACGAATAATTGTTCCAACATTTCCCGGATCTTGAATATTATCAAGATAAAGAATTTTATCAGTTAAATTATTTTGATTATTT
>PWIL01000156.1 GCA_003560455.1 Mollicutes bacterium | reverse complement strand
TAGGTGATAAAATGCAATTAAAAAAACATTTACAATTAGCAATGCTATTAACATTAGCAATTATAATTAGTATTATTGAATCTTTTGCGCCGCTTTTTGGAGGAGTAATTCCTGGTTTTAAGTTAGGTTTGGCTAATGTGGTGGTTGTTTTTGCTTTGTTTGTTTTTTCGGCTAAAGAAGCAATATATATTTCTTTAGCCAAAGTTTTTTTGGTGGCAATTTTAAGAACAGGTTTATTTAGTGTGACATTTTTCTTTAGTTTGTTTGGGGCGGTTTTAAGTGTTTTAGTAATGATTTTATTGAAAAAATTAAATAAATTATCGATTGTTGGAATTAGTGTGGCTGGAGCGGTTTTTCATGGTCTTGGTCAGTTGGTGTTTGCTTCTTTGCTTTTTTCTACTTGGCAAATCATGAATTATTTTCCGATTATAGTATTATTAGCTATTCCTTCGGGAATAATTGTTGGTTTCTTGGCTAAGACATTAGTTTTACACTATCAAGAAGATTTGCAATAAAAAATATTGCTTTTTTTAAAAAAAAATAATATAATGTAATATAGAAGGAGGATATATGAAGAAAGGAATTTTAGGTTTAGTATTATTGGCTTTATTATTTGTTGGTTGTACGGAAGTTGAAGATACAAATGGCAATGATGTAAATGGCAATGATGAAAAGCAAGCACAAGGTGATTATCGCCCTGGGATGTATACAGGATATTATATTCAAGAAGAGGGAAGATATGCAGGAGTAGCAACAGCGGTGGTTTTTGTTGATGAAGATGGTTTTATTGCTCATGTCTATTTAGATGCAACTTATATGAAAGATGATATTCCGCATTCGAAAAAAGCTTTAGGTGATGACTATAATATGCGTCAAACTTCAGCAAATATAGGTGTTATTCCTGGTGGTGCTGAGTGGGATGAACAAGCAATTGCCGTTGAAGAAAAAGTAGTCGCGGAACAAGGTCTTGAATGGGTTACTTTTGATGATGAAGGCGAAGTTGATGTTGATGCTGTTAGTGGCGCAACCATGATAATTTCTGAGTTAGTTTATGCTGTTGAAGAAGCCTTAGAGAAAGCTAATTAATTAGCTTTTTTTTATGACTAATTATTATCGTTTATATAATGTCTCAAGTAAAGTTGTTGTATTAGGTGGTTTGCGGGCGCTTTATTTAATTACAATTGGTTTATCTTTTACAATGGTTGCCTTTTTATTTTCGGTGCAAACTTTTGCGAAATTAGTTTTTGATATTCCAACCGGTTTATTAGCTGATTTTTTTGGACGCAAACTTGTTATTTATTTGGGTTTGATTGCTAAAGTAATGGGTTATTTTTTATTAGTATTCCAACCGGAATTAATTGGTTTAATGGTAGCGTTTATTTTAATTGGTTTTAGTGCAACTTGTATTGAACCGACTGAAGATGCTTTTATCCATGATGTTGCTTTGACAAATAAGGATGATTTTTTAACTTTAAGAAGTTTGTTTAAAAAAGAACAAGTTTTTGTTAATATTGCGTTTAATTTTTTATTTGCTTTTTTATATGGAATAAATATGCAACTACCATTTATGATGGTTATTGTTTTAACTTTGTTTTCCTTTATTCCGTTTATTTTTGTTTCTGAAGGAAGTGCGATTGATCAAAAATCGAAAACTTTGGCCTTTTTTTGGCTTGATTTTAAAAAATTAAAAGCAAATCAAAATTTAAATTATGCTTTTGTTTATGGAATTTTATTCTTGACGATTATATTTTTAACGATTTCTTTAAAATATCCAATTATGGAAGCCAGGGGGATTAGTGGTAGTTTGGTTGGCTATATCGATACAAGTGTTCAATTAATGGCTTTTTTAGCTCTTGCTTATGTGCAAAGAATTCGTGATCTTTGTCGTGATCATATTAAAGAGATGGCGGCTTTAGTTTTAGTGATTGGTCTAATTATTGCTGGGACAATGAATAATTTTGGTTTAATTATTTTATTGATAACGCCATTTTTATATAGTCTTAGTCAAATTGATATTGCTAGGCGAATTGCTGATCAAAGTGGCGATATGGCAAAGTCAACTGTTTTATCAGCAAAGGATTTTATGGTTTCATTATTTGTTATGCTCTCCCTACCCCTAATGGGTTTTTTAACTGATGAATATTCTATATTTTTTACTTCCTTATTTTTAGCGTTACTTTTATTAATTGGTTTATTATTTATTAAATTAATCTTTAAAAAACGGGTTTTTAAAAATGAATTAGCAAATTGTTAATCAAAATAATTTATGTTATAATTTGAATAGGTGATTTAATGCGTAAATTATGGATATTAACAGGCTTTTTTTTATTGCTTGATCAATTTTCGAAATATTTAATTAGCAATATATTTGAATTAAATAGTGGGTATGAAATAATTCCAACTTTTTTTTCGCTTTTTTATGTTCATAATTATGGAGCAGCTTTTAGTTTGTTTCAAGATAGTCGATTTTTTCTAATTGGCATTACTATTTTTGCTTTGGGATTTATTTATTGGTCGTTTATTTATCAAAAAGATTTAGTTAATCCAGAAAAATTAGCTTATGCCTTTTTATTTGCTGGGATATTAGGAAATTTAATTGACCGAATAATTCATGGTTATGTAATTGATTTTTTGGCATTTTCTTTTTTTAATTATAATTTTCCAATTTTTAATTTAGCAGATTCTTTTATTGTTTGTTCGGTTTTTTATTTATTAATCTTTGAATGGAGGAAAAAAAATGAACATTCAATATAAAGGAGAAGGTGAACGTTTAGATAATTTTTTAGCCAACCATTTAGATTTAAGTCGTAGTAAAGTTCAAAAATTAATTAGTAATGGTCAAATTCAGGTTAATCAAGAAACGGTAAAAAATAGTTATTTATTAAATTTAGATGATCAAATTACAGTTGTTGATTTAGATTTGTCGGAAAAAGAATTAGAAGCGCAAAATATTCCGCTGGAAATTATTTATGATGATGATGATATTGCTATTATCAATAAGCAAAAAGGTTTAGTAGTTCATCCAGGAGCGGGGAATGAAAAAGATACTTTGGTTAATGCCTTGTTATATCATTTTCCAAATTTAAGTACAATTGATCCAAAAAGACCAGGTATTGTGCATCGTTTAGATGCTTTAACGACTGGTTTGCTAGTTATTGCTAAAAATAATCAAGCTCATGTTAATTTAGCAAAACAATTTGCTAATCGAGAAATAAAACGGGAATATTATGCTTTAGTTTGGGGTGTGATTGAAAATGAAAGTGGGACAATTGATGCACCAATCGGCCGGGATTTAAAAAATCGTCAACGTTTTACGGTA
The DNA here is from genome assembly GCA_003560455.1 of Mollicutes bacterium. GTDB lineage: Bacteria > Bacillota_I > Bacilli_A > RF39 > UBA660 > CSSED10-109M. The sequence continues at coordinate 5,768 of PWIL01000156.1, read as the reverse complement.
ACCAGTGTGAATAGTAAAAAAGCAATTACGCATTTTTGGGTTCAAGAACGTTTTAAAAAAGCAACTTTGTTATCTATTAAATTAGAAACCGGGCGAACGCATCAAATAAGGGTTCATTTTAATTATATTAAACATCCAATTGTTAATGATAAAATTTATACAAATCGTGATATAATAGATGATAGCGGTCAATGTTTACATGCCAAAACTATTAGTTTTAAACATCCTAAAACAAAGAAAGAAATGGTTTTTGATAGTGACCTGCCCAATACTTTTTTAAATATCTTGGAGGTGATAAAATGATTCGGAGTAATGCTGATGAAAATGTTTTAAAATTAGTTTATTATTTTGTTGTTTATGAAAATTATAATCCGATTATTATTCGGGGGAATCAAAATGAAATTTGGTTAGAAAAAAGTGATGCTAATTACCGTATTATTCGGATTGCTTCTAATTATATTCATAATTTTGAACAGTTAAATAATGATTTTGATAAAGTTAATTATATTGTGGCTAATATTAAACGTAAAGCTTTAATGTGGAAAGTAGAAATGTTAAATGTTTTTACGAATGTTAATGAAGAGGTTGAGGTTACTAGTGAAAAAAATATGCTTTGCATTAATATGAAAAACATCGAAGATATTTATCAAAATGAAGCAATTTTAAAAGAATTTCCAAATATTATTGATAAAACAAATTTTAAAGAAAGTGGTGAACAACTGGTGCAAAAAATATCAAATGAAATAAAAAAAAAAAACCTGCAAAGTGCTAAACAAGCAAAAGAGATTTTTAAAAGTGAAGTTCCGTTTGTTACTTACACAATTATAGCGATTAATGTTTTAGTCTTTTTGGCGATGTATCTTTTTGGTCAAGGAAGTATGGATACAGCTACTTTAGTAAATTTTGGTGCTGCTTTTCGACCTTTTATTTTAGAAGGTCAGTATTTTCGTTTAATTACGAGTGGTTTTATTCATATTGGTTTGCTGCATTTATTGTTTAATAATGTTGCGCTATATTTTATTGGACCGCAAGTAGAAAATATGTTTGGTAAGGGAAGGTATTTGATAATATATTTTGTTACTATTTTATTTGCTAGCTTGTTATCGTTATTATTTATTGGTGATAGCATTAGTGCTGGTGCCAGTGGGGCGATTTTTGGTTTACTTGGTGCACTTTTATATTTTGGATATCATCATCGTGCTTATTTTGGCAATGCTATTTTTTCGCAGATAATCCCCTTAATTTTAATTAATTTAATGATTGGTTTTTCAGTTTCTGGGATTAATAATGCCGCCCATATTGGTGGTTTAATTTCAGGCGTTATGGCGGCGGCAGCAGTTGGTATAAAATATAAAACAAATGATTTTGAACAAAAAAACGCCATCATTATGTTAGTATTGTTTGCGACGTTTTTAATTTTTATAGGTTTTAGAGGTTAGGAGGAAAAAATGGAAAATATTAACCAAAAAATATTAAGACCAATTGGGACGATTATTGTTAGTGTAGTTGGTTTGTTGGGGGTTGTGTTTTACTTTAATCAAGTGTTTATTGCAGTCTTATTTGGATTATTGATTCTTGATGCAATTTCTGCTTTAGTAAAAGATAAAGAATAAAAAAAGCCTTTAATTTAAGGCTTTTTTTTATAATTTTCGATATAAACTATATGCTTTTCCAAGTAATTTTCCTTCAGTTAAAATGATTGGTTCGTAATCATCGTTTTCAGGTTGCAAGCGAACATGATCTTTTTCTTGATAAAAAGTTTTTAAAGTTACCTCACCATCATCGGTCATTGCAATTGCTAAATCACCATTTTTGACCTCAGCATCTCGTTCAACTAAAACAACATCATCATCATATATGCCAACATTAATCATACTATCACCACGAACTCTTAGGGCGAAAAATTCTTTGTTCTTTTTTAAATAATCAGTAGCAATTGGAATAAATTCTTCACTTTGTTCAATTGCTTCAATTGGATTGCCGGCGGTGACCACACCTAATAATGGAATATTAGTAGTTTGTTCATTAGTTTCTAAATATTCATTGGGCACGAGAATTTCAATCGCCCGGTTTTTGGCCAAATCTTTTTTAATTAAACCTTTCTCGGCTAGTTTTGCTAAATGGGTGTGAATAGTAGCTGGTGATGAAACCATTAGTTTTTTGGCAATCTCCCGGACAGTTGGTGGATAACCATTTTTAGCGCTATATTGTTTTATAAAATCAAGTGTATCAGCTTGCCTTTTCGTCAATTTCATTAAAATCCCTCCTTATTAATTATCATTTTAACACATTACTTGACAAAAAGCAAACATTTGTTCACAAAAACTCTTGACACAAACATTTGTTCGTGTTATGCTTAAGTTAATTAAGGAGGGGTTTGATGTTAGAAATATTAAAAAGTAAAGAGTTCTTGGGCTTTATTGGGGTGATGATTATCTTAATGGGTTTAATTGATCATCAAGAAGAGTATGAAGAAAATTTAGAAACTGAGAAATATGTTTACACTTTATATGAGAGAGAAAGAAAAAAAGAACTTATTTTAAATCAAGATTAGGAAATTGTTATTTCCTTTTTTTTTTGCTATAATCATTATTATAAGGAGTCGGTTAAATTGGATGAACAAGTAATTAATTATTTAAAAACAACGGCGATTGATATGATTGATCAGGCAAAGAGTGGACACCCAGGAATTGTTTTATCAGCCGCCCCAATTATGTATAGTATTTATGGCAATCATTTATGTATTGATCCTAAAGATTTTGAAAATGTTAATCGGGACCGCTTTGTGATGTCAGCCGGGCATGGTTCGGCATTACTTTATGCAACTTTACATATTTTTGGTTTTCCAATTCAAATGCGTGATTTAAAACAATTTCGGCAAGTTAATTCGTTAACGCCTGGTCATCCGGAAAACTTTATTACCCCGGGTGTTGAAGTAACTACTGGACCATTAGGTCAGGGAGTGGCGGCAGCGGTTGGTTTAGCGATCGCTAGTAAATATCAAAAACTTAATAATAAAATATATGTTTTGGTTGGTGATGGTGATTTAATGGAAGGAATTAGTTATGAAGCATTATCGCTAGCTGGTCATTTACAATTAGATAATTTAATTATTTTATATGATGCTAATGATGTTACTTTAGATGGTCGGTTAAATAAAAGTTTTTCAGAAAAGATGGAAACGCGTTTTACTAGTTTAGATTTTGCTTATTATCAAGTAAATGATGGTAATAATTTAGTTGAATTAAATCAAGCAATTGCTGATGCTAAAATTAGTAATAAACCAGCTTTTATTACTGTAAAAACTATTATTGGTCAAGGCACTTCGGTGGCTGGTTCAAATGAAGCACATGGTAAACCTTTAAAAGAAGAAGATATTGTTAATTTGAAAAATAAATTTAATATTACGGGCAAATTTCAAATTCCCGATTATATTTATGAACATGCGCAAACAAAATTAAAAGAACGCAGTAATTTACAAATTGAATTAAATGATCAAATAAATTTAGATTTATTATTTAGTGATTTATATCAAGAAGTTGAAGAACTGCGGATTAGTGGTGGCAAGATATTAAATCGTTTAGCGGAAAATAATCGATTAATTTTTGGTGGGAGTGCCGATTTAGGAAGTTCAACTAAAACTTATTTAAATAATCTTAATAATTTTTCAAAAAACAATTATCAAGGTCAGAATATTTGGTATGGGGTAAGAGAACATGCAATGGGGTCAATTACTAATGGTTTAGCATTAAGTGGTTTAAGACCATTTTGTTCAACTTTTTTAGTTTTTGCTGATTATTTAAAACCAAGTATTCGTCTAGCTGCTTTAATGAATATTCCAAGTTTATTTATTTTCACCCATGATGCAATTAGCATCGGTCCAGATGGTCCAACGCACCAACCAATTGAACAATTAGCAATGTTGCGGAGTATTCCTAATTTAGATGTTTTTCGCCCGGCGGACATTAAAGAAATCGAAGGAACTTTTAAAATTGCTTTGCAAAAAAATAATCCTAGTGTGATTGTGCTTGGTCGCGGTAAGGTAAAAAAACAAAGAAATACAAGGGTTGCTAAAGTTGAAAAAGGTGCTTATATTGTTCGGAGAGCTAAAAATCTTCATGGCATTATTATTGCCACTGGTAGTGAGGTTGGAATGGCGATTAATGTTGCTAATGAATTATACCGAAAAAGAAAACTTGATTTACAAGTTGTGAGTATGCCTTGTCGAGAACTTTTTGAAAAACAAAGTAAAAAATATCAGGAAAGACTTTTTCCAAAAGGGGTTCGTAAAATTGTTTTAGAAGCGGGAACATCTTTTGGATGGGAAGGATATGTCTATAATTCAAAGTATTTATTGACGCTTAATCAATTTGGTTGCAGTGGCAGTGGTGAAGATGTTTTAAAAAAATATCATTTTGATTATGATAGTATTTTGAAAAAAATAAATAAGTTATTATAGTTGCTTATTATTTAACCTTATAGTAAAATTAATAAAGGAGGAGATATTATGGATTGGACAGCTTTTTTATTTGATGTTTTAAAAATATTAGGAGGATTAATTGCTGGAGCAGTACTAGGTTTTTTTATTGCTCGTAAATATATGGAAAAACAAATTAAGGAAAATCCGCCGATTAATGAACAAATGATTAAGGCGATGATGTCACAAATGGGACGAACGCCAAGTCATAAACAAGTAAATCAAATGATGAAACAAATGAATAAGTATATGTAAAACAACGCAAGTTGTTTTTTTTGTCAACTAAATGTCAGTTTACAGAAAGAGTCTTTTTTTTTATTTTTATTTTTGCTAAAATTAGTGAAGAATAGGAGGGAGTATATCGAATAAGGGGTTGGTGTATTTTTTTTTGGTCAATTTAAAATAGAAATGGAGAAAAAGAGTGAGAAAGATTTTTAAATTTAGAAAAAAAGGTTTTACTTTAATTGAATTATTAGCGGTAATTGTTGTGTTAGCAATTATTTTAATGATTGTAACACCAATTGTTTTGACGGTGATTAGTGATTCACGGAAAAGTGCGTTTGAAGCAAGCGCCTTAGGAATTTTAAAAACCGCCGAAAATGAATGTTTGGTTGAGTCTTTAGGTAATATTCCTTTAGCAAGAGTTGTTAATTTTAATGAGGGTCTTATGGGTGAGGAAAAATTAGGTTTTTCTGGTCGTGGTCCAACTGGTGGTTTTGTCCAAATTAATGAACAATGTGAAGTAGCGATGGCGATTTATCGAGATGATTGGTGTGCCATCAAACAATATAATGATGCATTGCCAATTATTATTCCATATGATGGTAATTGTGATCTTGGCGGTAGTTTTGCTGGTTATCCAATTTTACAAGATAGTGGTGCGGATAGTTATGACTTTACACCTTTAAATTCAGGTGAAATTCATGAGTTAATCAATAATGAAGATTATTTGCCAATTGCTAATAAAACAGAGTTAAAACAAATTGAAGGCGTTAGTGGTGGTTCGCCGGTATCATTAACTTTTGGTGCCGGAACCGAATTTGAAATGGAGCACGCGGAATGTTATTGGGACGAAATTGATGAAATGTGTTATGGCTATTATGCAGGGGGGATGAGTTTGAATTATATTTTAGTTGCGGATATTGATTTAGAAGGGTCTTTTGAACCGATTGGTTATGATGAAATGGGTGAATGGGCGTTTCAAACATTTAATGGTAATTTAAATGGTAATGGTCATAAAATATATAATGGGACGATTGATTATGCGGGTGAAAGTATGATTGGTTTGTTT
>PWIL01000019.1 GCA_003560455.1 Mollicutes bacterium | reverse complement strand
TTCATCATTTGCAAGCAATCGATAATCATAATTATATATATCATTACTTTCGGCACGTAATAATTCAAGAGTCTTTTGCGTAAACATTTTATGAAAACCAAGACCTGTTTGGCATATTTCTTTTATCCTACAATTATTACGATTATTTTCTATCTTAGTAGCATTTAATGCCGCTAATTGTTCATTAATATATTCTTTTTTTACACCTTTTACTATTTTAACATAGTTTTCGAGCGTTAATTCTTCTTCCTCGACACACCATTTTTGATACAATTTTTGTGCTATTTTTTCTTTCAATTGAATCTGTAATTTATTATAATTTATTTGTTTCTCTCTTATTTTTACGTATTTACGATCTTTGTTTGACCAATTTTGTCCAAACATTTGTAACAGGTAATTATAATGTTTTTCCAATTGATTATCAATTAAACTTTGTTGATAATAAGTGTCTATTTTTTGAAAAATTTGACTTATTATAGTGTCATTTTCTTTTGTCAGATCTATGTTTTCTAATTGGCTTAAACTTTTTTCGGCATCCAACATTAAGGCGTCGTTTTCCAAAGCAATCTCCTCTTCAGATAAACAGTTAATTAAAAATTTATCACTATAAACCTTATTATAATCATTAATTTTTTCCATACCACCTAAACTGCTAACATGTTCCTGGATTGCTTCTTGACGCACTTGTCGTCTTTTTTGATTAATAAATGCCTTGGCTTGTTTTTTAAAATAACCTACATCAGGTTGATTTTCAAGGGTTATAAGATTTTTTATATCCTTTTCTAATTGCTCTTTTCTAATTTCTAGTTCTTTTATTTCAGTTTTTGCCATTTCACCTAATTCTTCATGCTCAATTAATTGCTGATACCGTTCTATGTGATACTCTATTTCAGCATTATATTCTTCCCACAAAGCATATTCTGGGTTCCATTCTGCAGATTTTACGATAATTTCTTTCCAATAAGTAATTGGGAAGTCTTTTTCTACGTATTCAAAAAAGTCTGATCCGCGATTAGAGTAAGCTAACACTATCATCATTTGCTTTTCAACATCAACATCGCCCATTTTTGCTTTCGCATCAGCCAACGAACACCCATTTTCAAGTTCTATCATTGTTTTTAATGCCGAATTGATTAATTCCGGTTCCCATAAATGATAGTTTATTAAAGTTACCCACTTCCAACATTTTTTATCAGGAATAATTTCCAATCCCTTTTCCAAAGCATTTAGTGTTTCAATGGCGGGCTGATATTTTTTTTCTGCTTTTTTTCTTTCTTGTTGCTTTATTTGATTTTCTTTTTTTAATTCTTCATTTAATCGTTTTAAAAATTCTTCATCTGATGGTAATATACCATTTCCTTCTTCGTATAATTGCTTTTCAACTTTTAAATATAATTTTAAATTATTTATTTTTTGTTGCAAATACTTAATAAAGGCCTGATTGTTGCCAAGTTGATTAATTTCTAAATTAATTAAATCATTATCTTCTTTACATAAAAAGTATTGTAGTTGTTTTTTTATATCATAAGTGATTTCACTTATCTTTTGAAATGGATTTTCTTTATCCTTTTCTCGATAAACCTTTGGTTGATAATTTGAAGGATTTCCAGTTAAATATTGCTGGGCATTATATTTTTTTCGATATTGATTAATTTGACATAATAACTTTGTTGGTGTCATATCTTCTTCATCTATTAACAATTCCAAAATGGTTGCTAATTCATCTAATTTTATCATTTTTTCATTAAAAAATTGAGAAACATTTTTTCTTTTCTTTTTAGGTCGATACAAAAAAGAACTTAAGTTATTTTCAATACTTTTGGTAGCGTAAGTTGTAAATTTTGCTTGATTATTTGGTATATAATTGCGCGCAGCTTTGATTAAGGTTTCTGAAGCAACTTGGAAAATATCATCCATTTCTTCCTTTTTATCACTTTTAATATAATGTTTATAAGCAAGCCATCTTGCTAACCATAAATTACCACAAACCACTTTTTTGATTGATTCTTTACTTGGAAAAACACGATAATTTAATTTTTCTTGTGGTTCAGTATTCATTAAAGCTAACCTTTTAAAATTGTTTTTTAAAGTTGTTATATCACCTTCATATAACTTGAGGCCATCTTTTTCATATAAAGAAACTAGTTCTTCCTGCGTTATATTGGGCAGGGTTTTTATCTGTCCATAAATATCTAATTCATCATTGTTTTTCATAATCCCCCCCTAAAATAATTATGTTTGAAATTATTAAGTTATCTTTTTTAGAAAGTCTTTTTTAAAAGTTTACTTTTGACTTCTAGCCAATTATCCACCCGCTCTATGCCTTGGTTTTCTAAATAATCACTTTCTAAATCTTTATTATGATATGCTGTATAAAGCAACTTACGTTTTGCTCTTTTTAAATTTTCTAACCGATCATCTATTTTTGCATAACAACTTAAAATTTCTTTATTACAGACAAACACATAATTTTCCGGATTTATAAACGGAAAATGTTCTTGCAAAAAATTATATTTGTTTAATAAAATAACGCCTGATTCTTTTTCACGTTTAGCAAGAATATAAGCTGTTCCAATAAAAACTTCATATTCTTCTTGAAGTTCTTTTAATACTTTTTGTGAGTGGGGATAAATATGACAATAGTCATAAAAGTTTTTTTGTAATAAATAGTCTAAAAATAATTCCCGCTTATCTTCGGGCATGAGATTTTGCATGTAATAGCCCTCAACATCTTCTTCGGTATAATTTGTTCCTAAAAATTCATTAATTAAACCTAAAAACCCCCCACCACACATCACGTCATCCATATCAACCATTATTTTCTTTTTCATTATATCGCCTCTTAAATTTTTGTTTTTTTCATTCTTTTTATATAACAATATTTAATTTCTAAAAAAATATTATTTCACTTCTATAACCTAGACCTATTTTTCTTACTTTAAAATAAAAAAAGAAGGGAAATCAACTTTTTACAACTAATAATAAATATTATTCTTTTTTTTCAATATCAATTGTTTTTTTAGATTCTTTAACAAATAAGGGAAGTAATATTTTTATTAAATCCTTATCGTCTATATCAACAAGTGTATTTTTTTCTTTTTCAATGCAAAATTTAATATTTTTTAAATTATTTTTATCAATCAAATAATAATAAATTTTTGCTTGATAATTTACTTTACTAACAACTACATATTCATTGTCATCATCTAATACTAGGGTATCTTTTATGCTAACACTCATGCTTTTTACCTTTTCTTGATTTTTTGGAAACTTTGATCATCTATTGCCAATTCATCTTCTATATGTTCGATCTTTTCTTTTATGCCGGCTTTTTTATTGATTCCTTCAATCACACTTTTAACCTGATAACAAACCGTTAATCCTGTTGCAGTGGAAACAAGATAAAATAATGGCTGTTCGCTTCTCACTCCAGCGATAAAAAAAGAAGCTGATGCTGCCGCGGCTAATCCAATTAAACATACTCCTACAATAACGTTAACATTTTCATCATCTAACTCTTCATTATAATACTTTACTGCTTGAATACGTCTTTCTCTCCCACCTTCAGTTAAATATCTTTCTTCCATATTCTCCTCCTTAAATTATCAAAAAATTTGTTTTCTTTTATCCATATTTTTTAATGATTATTTTTTTCTTAATTTTAACTTTTTTTGATTTTCTTGGTAATTCATCCATTCTTCTTTTTTCAATACGCCTGACTTATAGCCATCTTTGTCATAAACTATGTAACTAATTTCACCATTTTCGTTTTTCTCACCGATAAAAAAACCTTCTTCCAACAGTGTTTCTGAATAATAATTTAACTTATCAAATTCAAAAGGAAGGCAAACCTCTCCTGCTTCGTTATCTATCATTCCATACCATACCTTAGGATTTTCAGTTTTTTCCTCTAATCCATATGCAATGTGATAATCTTTGGTTACTCCCGCAATTGTCTTTTTACCTTCTGAAACTACTTCTAAACTTGCATATTCGTTATTCAAAAGTTCAGCAACTTTTATTTCATTTTCTTCATGCCAACATTTTAAAAGACCATATTTTTCATCATCACGTTCAGAATGTTTTTTATATTTTATTAACATTTGCTGTTTGGATAATGAGTCAATATCAAATTCACTATATGCCCCTTCAAGCAAAGAAGCATTAAATGTCTTATCTTTTCGTTGAATAATTTCTAAAACACCTTCTTTTTCAATCATAAAACTTTCTAGTTCTGAAAAATATCGCACCTTCTGCTTCATAGGTATGCTTTCAAGCAAAACTTCGCCATTTCTTCCCATGTACCATTTTTCTTCATTACCATTATCAGTTAATTTTTCGAAATAAAAACAATCAACAGCGAAATTTATCCCCCTAATAATATTATCAACAATTACTTTATCTTCCTTAATAATATCTTTTAAATCTGCATCTTTAGTACCCACTAAAAGCTCAGTACTTTTTAAAAATCCAGAAACTACCAGTGGCGAAATGCGTTTGTATATCGATGGAGTTTCAACAAAACCATATACAGGTTCGTTATTAATATCACCATCTTTAATTTTTTTCAAAATTAAAGCGCTTTGTCGCTTAAATTGATCGGTTAAAGCATATTTTTGATAATCAATTAAATTATCAATTGCATTATATTGACATTCTGTTTTTAGAAATTCACCTTTTGGATTTTTTAAATCATATATCAATCCTTTCTTGGTATGATTTAAAGTTTTTATCAAATCTTCTTCATAATATTTTTCAAAAACAAATGCCTTTATATGACTATAAAGACTTTGAGAACTAATCTTATCATAGCTATTTTCAAGCATTTTTTCTAATGTTACTATTGGATATGTGTTACTATTTTCTTGTTTTTTGGGCAAGTTAAATGCCAATTTAATTAAACCTTCTTTATTATTTTTTTTGGTCAGCAAATATTCGTTATCAGATTGATGATAATCTGCTGTTAAGGTTTTTATTGTTTCATCATATTGACAAGGAATTGTTAGCAATGGTTTTATTTGCCACGTTGGCCATTGATTTTTTTCTTCGTTTGTAGGAGCGAAAGCAAAGACTTGGGCGCCATAATACTTTTTGCCATCTTTTTCTTTTACAAGGTTTAAAAAATTTTTATGATGAAATGAAAATTGTTGAAAAGACTTTTCGTTATTATAAGCGTCCTTAAAAAGTATTTTATTATATTCACACGGAATAAAATCTTGCCATTCTGTTTCTGTTTCTTTATAAGCATAATAATTTTTGCTTGTTAATGTACTATCATAAAATTCAGCATGGCTTAAAAACCTTTCAGTTTCTTTTATGTCTTTCGATAACAACTCAACTTCTTGACTCTGCCCTCGCGAAAGCAATCCTTGTAATTCTTGATTATTTTCGATTTTTCCATAATATAAAATTCCAATTTTGTCTTTTTTTCCTCGTACTAGTTGTAAACTATGGGGATTAATTCTTGAACTTTTTGAATAAGAAACATTTTTTATTGTTCTTTTCGGAACATCAATGCTTTGATAATCTAAAAAAGTATAGTCAGGGTCCAAAGTTCCTAAATCTTGATCTTGAAAAACTCCAATTAACTTTCTTTCCCCAATATTTTTATATAAATTTGCCCGATTATCAATTACTTCAATTTCATCCGCTTTGCCAAAAGCATATGCTTCGGCTATTTTTTTATTTTTAGGGTCAATATGTAAAATACCCATTAATTGTTCTTCATCAATAGTTTTACGGGCCTTACAATACAAATTTTGTTCATCACTACAAGGAAGAAGTTCAATGTTTTCATATTCATCGCTTGGCAAGATAATATTGCCATCCAAAAAGATTCCTTCTTTACCATTGGCGTCATAAAAAACATAATAATAATAATCTTTCTTGCCTTCTTTTTTATCGTTGAAACATCCTTTTTTTTCAATAATATTCTCATACTCAAAAGGTAAAACCGTGATGAAAGAGCCGTTTTTTTCATTTTTTGTTATGCCATATTTTATTTCATCATATCTTATTTGTTTTCTTATTTTAAAATCGTTTTCCATAAGTTATTCTTCTCCTTTTCATATACTAGAATTCCCAATTCCGTTAAAGTGGCATTTATTATAATACACATTATAATAAAAGTCCACCCTTTTATATGAGTCATATATAATAATTTGTTTTGACATTATTACCATTATTTTATGCTATAAAAATGACTACCAGTTTATAATATTCAAATTAGAAAATGTTTGACGCCATTTTTTTATTTTTTTATTATATAGATTGATATCGTTTCCTGGATGTTTAATGGGGCGAAGTGTTTTACTAAAAATGTCACTTAAGCCATAGGGAGCATAAATTTTTAGTATTCCTGCCTCTTTTTTTATCCCTACTGCATGAGCGGTTACAATAAATTGATTGATTGCATCTTCCGAACTAGTATATTGGTCTATTATTTTATTTTCATTTTCTTTTTTCCATAAATGCATCCGCGCTTCATTATGTAAATCTATTTTATAATTCAACCCTTTTGCTTTCAACTTTTTATATATTATAATTTCTAACTCTTTTTCAGAATCTTTAGCTAATTTTTGAGCATCATAATATATTATGTCAATATCTTTAACATTATCATTCAGATTATTGTTTTCTAGATAATTCCAAATTGTTTGAAAAACAACACCTGCCACAATGTAATAATTGGGAAGTTGCAATTTTTCTAAAACATCAAGTATTTTCATTAAATCCTGATTTTTTTCTAAAATTAGCCTAAATTGTTTGCTTTGTGCCTCTATATCTTGACCCTGCATAAACTCACATCCTATAACAATTATATACCAATTAAAAAGACCGGTGCAAATAGTTTATCACAGACCTTTTTATTATGCTTAGACCTTTTTGGATCTAAGTACTTTAGCATAACCTTCTTTACTTTTCTCATTATTAACATCTAACTGTACAGATAAACATTCCCAATCGTTTTTCCAATCAGCAAGCCACCTTAGTTCGGAATCAGTATTTTCACCAACAAATTTACGATGGCTTCGTTCACCATTATTTTCATATAAAACATCCATAAAAAGATATTCTCCTTCGCGTTTAATTATTTTTTCCGATTTATCCATTATATTAGAACCAAATTTAATAAAGCATTGAGTTTGAAAATCGGTATAACCTTCTTCCGGCCACATAGCATAAGAATAAAATATATCTTTATCATTTTCATCAAAATGAATAACTGTTTCCGTATCTAAATTATTAATATGGGTTAATTTAGGCGCCATAGCCGCACTTTGTTTACTAGTTGTTATCGTTTTATATTCAACCATGCCGCTTTCTTTTTTTTCACAAATTGCGTGACTCCGAAAATAATCCGTGACTTTTTTTCCATAATACACATGCTCAGGATTATCACATATATAAGTATCTTCTGGGCGTTCAACAATAATGCTAGCACAATCAGGTCTTGTTGTTATCTTCAAAGTTTGATTAATTTGCCCCTTTAATCTTTTTATGACACTTGCCTTACTAAAATATTTGCCCCTTAAAATTTCATCTTCAATTACAACATCGCCTTTATTGATTAAAATTTGACATATTTCATTTTCCAACAATTTAACAAAATATGGATTATAATGCACATTCTTTGCTACTTGCGACATAAATTTCAATATCTCCGGCTTAAAATTGTAATCTCGCATTAAAATATCTTTCTTAGTTTCCTCTGGCAATGTTTTTAATGATTTATCACTCATAATTGCACTCCTTTCAAAATTAATGCTTATTATAATGTATTTGCTAAACTAAAAGTGGTCCAAAAAAACAATCAATAATGATTGAAAATTGGTCCACTTATTTTATTAAAACCAAATTGTTATCATGTTAAAAGTTAGTATTTCAATTATTATGAGTAAAATTACAATGAACAACCAAATATAAATCATTTCCATAAATATCACCACTTTTATTATACGTTTTTATATTTTAAAAAACAACTATAACTTAGATTATTAATCTTTTTCTTATAATTGTCTAATTAATATTATTTTGTAATAAAAATTTCTTGTTAATTTTTACAATTATATTAATATTTTTTATAAGTCCCAAAAATTTAATTCATTGTAATGGAATCTTTTTAGTTTGTCTTTTTTCAAATAAATACTATTCATTTTTAGCAAAGGAATTTTTAAGGCTTTTCCAAAAATAATTTTATTAAAAAAATCTTTTTCTTTACTTTTAGGAACCATATAACTATAAATTCGAACAAAGACGTGATTTTTTTTTGCTAAATCAATTAACAATCTAAAGTAATAAGATTCATAAAAATAATTATTGTCAAAATATAAAGCATTATTTAAAAGCAAGTTCATATCGGTTGAGTTATTTGCTATTCCATACGGCCATTTTACAATTTTTATTAACAAACCTTCCTTTTCGAGCATTTTTTTAATTTCTTTAGCAATTATTTCATTAGGATAATAATCAGAATACCCAAGAGAAATTTCTTTTTTGAACGTTGTTTTTTCCAAAAGCTTTCTTCCCTTGTCTAAATTAAAATTATGATCAACATCTTCATCATAATTTTCTAAAAAGAAATCATTAGCAATACTTCCAATGTTAGGCATTTTTTTTACTAAATTTTCACGATTAATTAAATGCAATATTGCCTTTCTTAATAACCTTTTTTCAGGCTGCAACATTTTTAAGTTAAAATTAATTGTTAAAAATATATAACTAGGTTCTACAATAACATTATTATCAATTTCATCAAACGGAAACATTGTATTATTAGTAATATCTATTTCATTATTTATATATTTATGAAAGCCCGCATAAACATCTTTATCTATTATAAATTTGATCTTATTATTTTTCACTTTTATTCGATAAAAATGATTTTTCTCCAGAGTAATACTTGATTTATCAACACTATTAATTTTATATGGACCGCTAGTTAATCCATCTTTGAAGGGAGATATATTAAATTGTGATAGAATTCTATTAAAATTACTATCTGTTTTTTTCAAAAAAAAGATAATTGTGTTTTGTGTTACTTTGATTCTTTTTATGTTTTTTAACGTTTCTCCTACAATTGGATTATTTTTTTTTATTTTTTCAATTGCATCAACATAATCAGAAGGCGTTACTTTTTGACCATTATCAAAGAATAAATCTTCACGCAAATTAACAACGTGTTTTTTATAATTATTAAATGCTTTTATTTCTTTACAAGCCCAATTAACATATTTTTTGTTGTGATAATCATATTTTACTAAGGTATCCGTGATTGCCGAATAAACAACTTTACTATTATAATCCACCGCTTGATTAATATCCTTTGTTAATGGGTTCCCGTCAATACTAAAAGTTATCATGAATAAACCTCATAAACT
>PWIL01000129.1 GCA_003560455.1 Mollicutes bacterium | reverse complement strand
CAAATGACTAGGGGAAAAAATAAAATTAAAAACAGAGTGATAAAAAGAGGAATAAATTACCCAAACAAGGAGGAAAGTCCTTGTTTGGGTTTATTTTTTTTAGAAAAGGTAGTTTATGAGCAAATTGTATAATAAATATTTAGAAAAAAAGAAAAATAATGATGAAAAGGTATATTTGTTTAAGAACGGCAATTTTTACATATTTTTAGGTGAAGATGCTAAGATAATGAGTGAGGAACTTGGTTTAAAATTAACTAAGTTTTGTAGCGAGTCAGACAAATGTGGTTTTCCTTTACTCGAACTTGATGGATTGTCAACAGTAATTAGGACAGTTTCTTAAAGGTTGAATTTTTTTATACTCAATTGGTGTTAAATAGGCAAGTGAACCATGAATTCTAATAGTATTGTACCAATTGACATAATCCATTAGTTCTGATGCTAGCTCCTCAGCGCTTGCAAATGTTCTATTAAACGCAAATTCGGTTTTGATTATTTTATACATTGCTTCGGCTACCGAATTATCATACGGACACCCTTTATTGCTTAATGATCTTTGAATATTAAATGTTTTTAATAAATCATCAATGATTTTGTTTTTAAATTCATTTCCTCTATCTGTGTGAAATAATCTAACATCATTTAATGAGTGTTTAATTTTACTAAAAGCTCGGTAAACTAATTCAGCATTTTTTTGATTTCCGCTTGAATATCCAACAATTTCGCGATTTGATAAATTAAGAATTAAGCAAATATAATGCCAACTATTTTGAACCCTTACATAAGTTAGATCACTTACAATTACATCTAAGTAATTATTTGTGTCAAAATCACGATTTAAAACATTTTCAACCAGATCATTGTTAGATGCTACTTTATTTGGTTTAAATTGCTTGATTGTGTAATTAGATACCAATCCATTAAGATTCATTATGATTCTTATTTTTCTAATTGATATTTTATAGCCTTTTTTATTTAATAGTTTTTTTATTTTTCTAGATCCATAATTGTTTCTGCTTTCTCTAAATATTTTAATGATTAAATTTTCAAGTTCTATGTCATTTCGTTTGTTTTTTCTTTTATAATAAATTAAACTCCTCGCTATTTTTAATTTTTTACACATAGCACTGATACTGTACTTATCTTTATTTGATAAAATCACTTTGATTTTCGTCCCATTATCAGCGCCGCTTGCTTTAAAATATCTACTTCCATTTCTAATTCTCGGTTCTTTTTCCTTAAATCAATTAGTTCGTTTTCCTCTTTTGTTCGATTCTCAGCTATTTTAAATGAACCTGAATTATTAAATCTTGCAATCCAATTACCTAATGCTGATGGTGTTAAATCATATTCTCTAATTATCTCGCTCTTTGATTTGCCATTATTATACAATGATACTATTTGTTGCTTAAAATCATCTGAAAAATTCCTTCTATTTCTTCTATTTGACATGTTAAAATCCTCCTTCTTATATTTTAACATGACCTTTTCTTTTCTGTCCTATTTATTGTAACCGATCCAGAATTTATATAGAACTCAAAAAACAAGGAAAGGTTATCGGAAAAAATAAAGTTTTAGAGATAATGAAGAAAAAGGGTTATAGTTGTCAACATAAGATTAAATATAGAAAATACAATTCATATAAAGGAAATATTGGTGGCGTTGTCCCTAATTTTATAGAACGTAATTTCAAGACGATAAAACCATTTGAAAAGGCAGGTACTGATATAACTATGTTTAGAATAAATGATAAAGCTGTTCATTTATCACCAATAATAGATTTTTGCACGAGAGAGGTTCTTTCTTACGAGGTTGGAACAGATGCCAAGGTAGTAAAGGTAATAAATATGTTAAAGAAGTTAGAAAGTACTCATTGTTATAATATAAAAGGAATGATTATTCAATCTGATCAAGGAGTTCAATATCAAAATTCAAGATATTCAGAAATGTTAAGCAAAAGGGGAATAATTCAATCGATGAGTAGAAAAAGAAATTGCTTAGATAATTCTCCAACAGAAAATTTCTTCGGTAGATTAAAAGAGGAAATATGGTATAATAAAGCATATAAATATAAAAAAGAGCTAATTAATCAAATTCATGAATATATCAAATATTATAATGAGACAAGAATAGTTACAAGATTAAAAACAAGTCCGATTGACTATAGAAATCAACTAATGAACCTAAATTAAGGTAAGGGGTTCATTTAAAAACCTTCCAACTTTCGGAAGTCAGTTCAAAGATAAAAACATTAGTATTTATTACTGGTGTTTTTTTGATATAAGTAGGGGAAGCGGTTTCGGTGAAGTCAGCAAAAATATGCTTCAACCCAAATTGACAGGTATTAATGAAAGTGTTAAAATATTTAACAATTTGGGGAAGGGTGTTTTAATGAAAAAATGGATATATTTGAGTTTGCTAATATTGGGAACTTCGATGGTGCTCCTACAAATCTTTTGGTTAGATGAGTTAAACGGATTTATTGGGCAAACTTTTTTTCTGGTGGCTATAACCGCAATAGTAATAAGCTTAATCAATTTGTATCATTTAAGTTCTCGCTTTAATAGTTTTGTAAAATTTTTGTTAAATTTCCTGCGATTTTGGGAATTATAGTTGCTAATTTAATTATTAAAATTGTTAGTTCCATAGTAATTTTCATTATAAAAAACATAGAAAAACATGATTTGAAGCCTTTTTATTTAAAATTTGTTGCATGAGGGATGAAGGTTTTAATTGTGAAGTTTGTGGTCATGAGGAAAAATCTTTGGAGAACACCGCAAGAAATCATTGTCCAGAATGTTTGTCTTCTAAAAATGTTGATGTTAACCCCCAAAAGGGACGATAGCAGAGTGAAAAATTATAAGTGTGGAATTAGTTATTAAATACCATCGCTGTGTCATATAGAAACCACTTATAGGTGTAATCAGAATTGTATATTTTGTTATAACCCTAGAAAAAAGAATGCGATTGAATATCAAAAAAAGGAGGAAAAATATGATAAAAGGAGAAGTTATTTTAAAACAACTAGGTGACTTAAAAGAGGGTTGGAAAAAGAATTTACCAGAAATGAGATATTTTTTAGTTATCTTTCAAGCAGAAAAAGACCCTGTCGTGGTTCACGCTAAGGATGATATAACACTTTTAGTAGAGCCATACAATGTTCCTGAAGGAGTAGAGCTAGAAAACTTGACACCACGCGAACTTATTTTACTTGAGTTGTCAGAAGAAGGACAAGTAGGAGTAATTTATGAATTAATAGATGATGAGTATATCGCAATTGCAATGGGACAACTAGAGAAAGGAGAGGAATAATGGGAGATTGGAAAAGATTACCTAGAGAAGAAATAAAGCACGAAGATGGATCTCGATCTATTACAGATGTAAGTGTAAATAAAAAAACCTTAAATCTTCGTTCTCACGTCTATAATCTAAACTCAGATAGCTCAGAGCACGACCATGTTGTACAAGACTATGACGGTAAAGATTTAAAATATCGTGCCGGTCACGGTCCTGAGAAGAAAACCTGGAGAGACTTAGCACTAAGCTGGCTTCAATTTATGACTTATGAAGAATTACAGATTATTGAAGCTTATTCCGACAATGAATATATTAAACTGTCTGCCAAGAGATTGCTTACAATTATCCATCAACATGATGTTATGGATACAGGAAAAACTTTAGTAAAAAGAAGATAACTGAAAACCAAGGAACTGCTTGGTTTTTAAATGGTGTCAATAATTAATTGAATGTAGGGGTTATACTTACATCAAGTGGCGGATATTTTTTTCAGGAATTATTAGATTTTTTATAGTTAAGCTTGAAACTTCTTAATTCATTAACCCCATATAGTACAAAAAAAGTGTTTTTCAACAATATAGATAGTTCGTTTAAGGGGACAAACGCCCTGCCAGTTTAAAAAAACGGCCGTTTAGGCTTATAACTAAACGGTTTTTTTAGTTTATCCTAGTATAGGAACATTACATATAATTTTGTAAAATAAAACCCTTTATTTAAAAGGGTTTTTAAAAAAAGTGCTATCTATTCCGACTATTTGAATAGTATTTATCGCTTCAAGGTCTTTAGATTTAATAACAAAGACAGTTCCAATAATAGTTAAAAACATAAATATGATTAAAGCTGTAATAATAATTCTTTTAACGATTTTGATTTTGACTTTTTCCAAATAATTATATTATAATGAGGCTAGTTGTTAGCCTCGCTTTTTTTATGGTATTGCATTGGGAACCCCAGTTTCTGCCGTGCCGCTTCATGATTATGCGAAAATTGTTAGCTTTTTAGTCGGGTTTACAGTAAATATGCAAGAAAAAGAAAAATATTTCACGATATTAGTAATTCATCAACATACAGGTACGTATTGGATTGATGCTGTTGTAGCAATTTTTTAAGACTTCATAAAAAATTATGCTTGAAATTTTAAATAAAAGGAGTGTTTATTTATGTATTGCTCAAATTGCGGAACTGAATTAGAAAAGGGAAAAAATATTTGTAGTAGTTGTAATAATACAAATGATAATGAAAAAAAAGTAATTCTACTACTTGTAAATCAAAAAAAATTTTTAAAAGGAAGGGATTGTTTTTAATTCCGATATTTTTTTTTATACTAGTCAGCATAATTGTTTTTTTTAATTTACCATTCATTAAAATGATTTCCTCTGCTACTTGTACAGAGTATATTGACCGCTATTTGTATGGCTTGAATTGGGCTAGAACAAAAGAAGAAATGCATAAAGCTACATATTATAAATATGTTACAAGAGGAGGAGAAGACCTTTTAGATTTAAACCGATCTTTAATTTTGAATGAAAATATATGGATTTATGGCGAAATGGAAATACATTTTAATAATGATGAAATATTTATTAATGGAGATTATAAAAATAATATGTATGAAGAATACAAAGAAGCAATCGATTATCCTATGTTAAAAGAATTAATGGTAGAACTTTATGATGAATTTGAAAGAGTTGGTTGTCCTATTAAAGGAAGATCTGCTAATATATTACATGAAGAATATAGCGAAAAACCACCCACTTGTATCATAGGGTGCTAAAGGCTTTTAATCTAATATTACATTGATATATTGCAAGAATGTGTTAAAAAAATTTAAAAGAGTGAAAAGAGTGAATCATAAAGGAACAAAAGAGTTAGAAACTAATCGACCGAAGTTAAGAAGATTTAAATTAGATGATGCAGAAGAAATGTTTAATAATTGGGCTTCTGATGAAAAAGTTGCAAAATTCTTAACGTGGAAAGAACACGAAAGCATTGATGTTACTAAGAAAATTTTAGACGAATGGGTTAGTTCTTATCAAAATGAAGAATATTATCAATGGGGAATTGTTATAAGAGAAACAAATGAATTGATTGGGTCGATTGGAGTGGCAGGAAATAAAGAAAATAAACTTATGTGCGAAATTGGTTATTGCATTGGCAGAAACTATTGGGGGAATGGCTATGTCGCGGAGGCTCTTAATAGAATTATTAAATTTTTGTTTACAGAAATTAATTATAATCGGATAGAAATAGTGCATGCTGTTGAAAATGTTAATTCGGGTAAAGTAATAAGAAAGTGTAATCTTAAATTTGAAGGGATATTAAGAGATCGCGGATTGAGTAATCGGCTGGAATTAATTGATTTAGCTATGTATTCGATTTTAAGAAAAGAGTGGAAAGATTAAAAATTTAATTTTTATTGTAAAAAAGTTTATTAAACGGTTAAGTTAATAGATAAAGTAAAGAATATTTTGCTTTAATATAAATATAAGTTGTTGAAAGCAGAAGTGCTTTATGATACAATCATGACAATAAAAATAAAAATACAAAAAAGGAGTTAAATATGCAAAAATTAAAATATGTTATTGGCCGAATATTTTCAATAAATCTTAGAAATATGTTTGCAACAGTGAATCGAATTAGCAAAAAAACTGGCAGGATGAGGATTATAATTTTAATAGATATGATTTGGTGTGGCTTTAAATATTTAGCAGGCTACATTGATTATGAGTTGTTTGCGATGTATGAATTAAACGCCAAGCAACGTGAAACTGTTTTAACACGCGGAAAAAATGATCGTTATATAAAAAAATTAAACGATCGTAATTATTGGCATTTACTTCAAAATAAAGAAGAATTTAATAAAAAATTTATAAAATTTATTGGTCGTGATTTTCTTTTTTTAAATAATGAGAATAAAGAAGAATTTAAAAAATTTATAATTAATAAAAAAGAAATTATGGTAAAACCTCTTTTAGGCGCTTGTGGCAAAGGAATTGAAAAAATTAACGTTTCTGATTATCAAATTGATGATTTATATGAAAAATTGTTAAAGAATAAACAGGTTTTATTAGAAGAAGTTGTGATCCAAAATGAGATTATGAAAAAGATGCACCCCCATTCCATTAATACGCTTCGAATAGTAACCATTTTAAAAGATTCTCAACCTCGTGTTGTTGTTTCCTATATGCGTATCGGGAATGGAAAAGCTGTTGATAATTTTAATAGTGGTGGAATGGTTGTGCCGGTTGAAGTAGAAACTGGCAAAATCAAATATCCTGCGCTTGACAAAAAGGGCGAGTTGTATGAAAAACATCCAATGACAGGCGAAAATATAATAGGTTTTCTAGTTCCCGAATGGAATGAAGTTTTGCAACTTGCACAACAAGCTGCTTCTGAAATCCCCCAATTAGGTATTGTTGGTTGGGATGTCGCAATATCTGAGAAAGGGCCGGTGTTGATCGAGGCCAATCATTTTCCTGGGCATGATATTTATCAATTACCACCGCATCGGCAAAATGGAATAGGGATCTTACCTGTATTTGAAAAAATATTGAAAAATTAGATGAAAAAAGTTGATATTCAAGTATCAATTTTTTTAATAAAGAATAGAAATTTCATTATTAACAATTAAATAATATGTGCTATAATTCAGTTAGGAGGGCAAAAATGAATAAATATTTCAAAAAAATAAGTGAATTAGATGAAAAAATAAAAAACAAAGAGTTACAAAAAAGCAAATTGGAAAAACTAAAACAAAAAACTATAGAATTGGCAACTGCTGAGATTAATGCAGAATATGATAAATTATGCAAACCATATACAATGGAAATTGAAAAAAGTAAAGATGAAATAAACAGACTAATGTTAGAATATGGAAATCACTTTATATTTCCTGCGGCGCTAATTGGTGAGGCAATGGCAGATGTAGTTACAACTTTTGAAGGAGAGAAATATATATACCAAGAAACAACATTTAAAACAAAAAAAACAATCCATTCGGTGATGGATCGAATGGAAGTTCCAGTTATTAAAAACATTCGTGTCATAATTAATGAGAGCGAAGCAATGCATAATTATGAAGATTTTAATTTTTGTTTTAATCAGATACGTGATGCAGGAGAATTAATTGTTTTAGATTCTAATGAAGAAGAATTTGAACCTGAACTCTTATTAAAAGACCCTTGCTTTTCACAAGAGGAAGAAAATCATGTTATACGCTATGGTAATTTCACTTATATAAAAAACTATGTTGATTTTTTAGTGACAAAGCGAATTGAAAATAAAACAAAAAATATAAACGAGCAAGAATTAAAAAAATCAACAAGAGAGTTTTATCAATTAAATCAACAAGAAATTTTAAAAAAATATGAAAAGAAAAAGTTATTACTAAAAGAAGAACAAAATGAGGAATTAATAAAGTTTGAAGATGAACAAATAAAAAAATTGACAAAGAAATTATAAGATTATGAAAAAGCGCTAGATTTAATTTAGCTTTTTTTAATGGAAGAATTATTAAATATGTGCTAGAATTAAAATAGAGACTATTATAGGAGAAAATGATAAGATTAAAAATGATTAAATTAACTAAAAAAGAACTTAGTACAAAAGCAAATTTCAATAATTATTTGATAAAATTAAAAAATGAAGAAAAAATTACTTGGGCTAAAAAAATTATTAATACTAATAAGCCAGTCTTGGCGATTCCAACGCCCAAATTAAAAGTAATTGCTCAAGAAATAGAAAAAGATGATAGGTATTCTTTTTTAAATATGCAAATCAATGATTATTATGAAAATGCAATTATTAATGGTTTGTTGATAGCTAACATTCAAGATTTTAATAAAATGAAGGAATATTTAGATATCTATGTTACTAAAATAGATAATTGGGCGGAATGTGATGTTTTATCATTTTCGGTAAAAAGTAGGGAAGCTTTATTTTATAAGTTATCGCTGGAGTATGTAAATAGTAATTATGCTTTTACTAGAAGGGTTGGTATAATTATATTGTTTAAACTAATTAACGAACAATATATTGAAAAGATATTTGCAATAATAGAAAAATTAAAAAACGAAGAAGATTATTATGTTAATATGGCATGCGCTTGGCTAATTTGTGAATGTTTTATTAAACAAAGAGAAAAAACCATCAAATTTTTAAAAAAAGATAAGTTAAATAAGTTTACAGTTAATAAAGCAATTAGTAAATGTCGCGACAGTAAAAGAGTATCTTTATTAGATAAGGAAATGCTTTTAGAATTTAGGGAAAAGTTTTGACACCTAAAAAAGAAAGTGTTAGAATAACCGAAAAGGAGAGGGAAAAATGATAAATGATATTAGAGAAGATGAGGTTTTTTTCGAAGAATATTTAACTTCGTTTTGTGGGCGGTTAACAGCTAAAAGTCTTGAAATTTCTTACGAAAAACCAATGCCATATACAAAGCATGGGGTTAAATTTCATAATAACTTAAAAGCAATACATCATTTGCTAGAATTGTCAGAGGAAAAAGAAGTGATTTCTAATCAAGAAATAATTGAAACAGCCGCACTAGTTAATGGGCCGGAATCCTTTTTATCAAAAGGTTTTCGCAAGACCTATGTCGAAGTAAACGAAGCTAATTGGTATCCGGTTGAAGCAAATCAAATATATAGCCGAATGTATTCTTTGTTAGATTGCTATCATAACATTTGGTCAGAATTAGAAGATGTTTTTGAAAGAGAGGCAATGTTTAATATTAATTTTATCAAAATTCATCCATTTGAAGATGGAAATGGCCGAACAGGGCGAATATTATTAGCAAATAATTTAATTAAAAATAATATGGCACCGGTTGTTATTACTAAAGAAGAAAAAGATGAATATTTTTCTTATATTACTAATGATGATTATCAGGGATTTGCTAAATTTTTAAAACAACGGTCAATGGAAGAAAAAGCAATTATTGATCAATTATATAAAGAAAATATGAATAAAAAACAAAGGTGATGCTTACCTGTTTTAAATGATGAGAGGGGATGAATATTTTGGAAAGAGATAATGAAAAGTTTTCAAATAATTTTTTTAATCATAATAATGTTTCCTATTATCAAGATTTTTCGCTGGGAAAAAGCGCTAAAACCAGCCGAGAGCGGACAAAACGCCATTTAGGCGACCCTTTAGTTGATAAAAAAAAATTATTTTCATCCCAAATAAAGCGAAAACCAACTTTAGGAGCGAAAAAAGGTTTGTATGATAACAAATTTTATTCAAACAGTTTTTTAAAGGATCACACAATAAATATTAATCGTTTTAATAAATATGAAAGATTTAAATAAATAGTTATGTTAAAGGGGTATGATGATGAACTTTTTGGAAGAAAAAGCAAAATTTGAAAAAACATTTAAAGGTTATGATAGAAAAAAATTAAAATTTTATGGGGTTGATGGTTTTGATGTTTATAATCCATCAATTCCCTTTATTTGGGACAAAAAAAAATATTTGTTTGGCCGGGTCGAAAAAAGAGAAAAATGGGCGGAATCGGAAACTAGATTGTTTGTTTATAAAGAAAAAAATAAATGGACTTTAGTTAAGGAATTTAAACCACTACCATTGGAAGATCCTTTTATTAGTTTTATTGAAGACGAAATTGTTTTAGGGGGAGTTTTTGTTGAAAAAAACGAAGATGAAATTGTTAATTTTACAACACGCTTTTATCGAGGAAAAGATTTAAATTCATTGATTTTTTTTGCTGAAGGACCAGCGAAAATGAAAGACATTCGGTTGGTTGGTCTGGCTAATAAAAAAATTGGTGTTTTTTCTCGACCGAAAGATGAAAAAATAAAAGAAAAGTATGGATGTGAAGCTATTGTTGGCTTTTCGTTAATTAATGATTTGTCAAAATTAAATAGTGAAATAATTTCTCAGGCGCGTTATATTCCAGGTCTTTTTAAAAAGGATGAATGGGGCGGCTGTAATCAAGCCTATTGTTTAGGAAATAACAAAATTGGTGTAATTGGTCATAAAAGTTATTATGATAGCAAACGAAAAAAAGCTGTTTACACAGTAATATCTTTTGTTTTTGATATTGAAAAGCATAGTCTTAGTGATTTAAAAACAATTGGTACTCGTGCTAGTTTTCCTCAAGGTCCGGCAAAGAAAGAATTTTTAACAGATTGTGCGTTTCCGGCTGGAATAGTAGGGTTAAGAAACTCTCGTGTGTCTTTATACAGTGGTATAAATGATTGTGAAGTTGGTTGCATTTTGATTGATAATCCTTTTTAAAAAAATGCTTAAATTGACTTTATAATTTGTAAATGTTAGGATATGAGAAGCAAGGAAAGGAGGTTAATAATGAGAAATAGAATAATGATGACAAGTGGTTTAATGTTTTTGCTTTTAGTTGTTA
Source organism: Mollicutes bacterium (assembly GCA_003560455.1). Classification (GTDB taxonomy): domain Bacteria; phylum Bacillota_I; class Bacilli_A; order RF39; family UBA660; genus CSSED10-109M. Next base: position 20,296 of record PWIL01000129.1, on the reverse strand, counting down.
GTGGCTGCTTAGGTGGTTTAGGAAGTACAAATTCTTTAGAGTGTAGTTATGAAGAAGAAGAATATGGAATGCTTAATAGACTGGAATATAAGCTAGTTTTTGATTCGAATGATGAGCCCATTGAAATAGATATGGTAATGATTCTTGAGCATTTAGACGCAACAGAAGAAGAAGTTATTGAAACTTTTGATGCATTTACTGGAATGTATGACCAAACGGAGGATCAAGAGGGAGTTTCGGTTTCAACAGATCGAGATGGCAAAGTAATAACGATAACAATTAATTATGATTTAGAAGAGGTAGCTGAAGCAGGAAGTGAATCCGAAGCTTGGCTAGACTTAGATCTTGACGAAGAAATTACAAAAGAGGAAATAAAAGCTGAGTTAATAGCTGAAGGATTTACTTGTAAGTAATTGAAACGCCTTAAAGGCGTTTTTTTTGTTTGACTTTTTTGAAAAGGTAATATATACTAACTATTAAAAAACGAACAAAAAATATAGCATTTATTTTTGGAAAATGCTTTTAAAATAAATCAACAAATAAATGGTGTTTGTTGATTGTTTTTAATTAGAGGTGGTTAAATGAAAGAAAAATTTTTAGAAAATTTGCTAGCTGAAGTTCGAACTTATAATGCCGAAGAAGAAGAGGCGATTGCTAAGGCTTATTATTTTGCCGCCGAAAAACATGCTGGACAAAAAAGAAAAGATGGCGAGGATTATATTTCTCATCCTGTTGCTGTAGCGGTTATTTTATCAGAAATGCGTGCTGATCGGGATACTATTTCAGCAGCATTATTGCATGATTTAATTGAAGATACTGATGTTACTAAAGCAGAAATAGAAAAAGATTTTAACAAAAGTATTGCTAACTTAGTTGATGGGGTTAGTAAAATAAGTCGAGTTAATTTTAATAATAAAAATGAAGCAAATGTAGCTAATTCAAGAAAAATTATTACTAGTATTACCGAAGATGTTCGAATTATAATTATTAAATTAGCTGATCGGCTACATAATCTGCAAACTTTAGAGCATTTGGAACCAATAAAACAAAAAGAAATTGCTTTAGAAAGTTTAGAAATGTATGTTCCCTTAGCCTTTTATATTGGAGCTTATCGTTTAAAAAGCGAGTTAGAAGATTTAGCAATGTTATATTTAAAACCGGAGGATTTTTTTAAAATTGAAAAAGAATTAGCAATTACAAAAAAAAATAGCAAGCAATGTTTAACAGAAATGTTAGAAGAAATATCCTTTTTGCTTGAAAAAGAAGGAATTCCTTTTGAAATAAAAATTAGAGCAAAAAATATTTATGGCATTTATAAAAGTTTAGCAGAAAATAATAAAATAACTGATATTCATGATTTGTTAGCATTAAAAATCATGGTTGAAGATGTGAAAAGTTGTTATCTTACTTTGGGATTGATTCATAATCAGTATTACCCTTTGAATGAGCGATTTAAAGATTATATTGCCTTGCCGAAAACCAATATGTATCAATCACTTCATACAACCGTTTTCAGCCCAGACGAAAGATTAGTTCAAGCGCAAATTAGAACTTTGGCAATGGATAAAATAGCATCATTTGGTTTAACAGCTTATTGGGATATTAACAAAGGGGAAGCTAAAAACGTGATGCAAGATGATTTAGCCAAAAAATTTCAATTTTTTTCTTCATTAAATGAGTTAAATATGATGTTTTCCGATGATCAAGAATTTATTAATCAAACAAAAAAAGAACTATTAACGGGTAATACTTATGTTTATAATGCAGCCGGAGAAATTGTTGAACTGCCCAAAGGAGCAACAATTATTGATATGGCTTATAAACTAGGAACTGATGTTGGTAATTTATTAGCTGGAGCAACAGTTAATGAAGATTATGTTGGTCTTGACCATTGTTTAAAAAATAAAGATCGGGTAAAATTGTTAACGGATGAAGAAGTTGTTGGTCCAACTCCTGAGTGGTTGGAAAAAGTTCAAACAGCACAGGCAAAACAAAAAATAAAAGAATTTATGAAAAAGAAGGGACAAAGATGATGCAGGAAATAAAACTAAAAAAACCGACAAAAGAGCACCGCAAAGAAGCTGTAAGTTATATTGAAGAATTACAGCCTAATTTAGCGGGAACCAGTTCTTTAGAAATGTATTTAACTAAATATGAATTATGGCTTAAAAAATTGAAAAAAGAAGAAAATGAAAAAACAGTGCCTAAAAATCGGGTTGTGGCAAGCACTTACTTTGTTATGATCGATAAAAAAATAATCGGGATGTTAAATATTCGTCATGATTTAAATGAATATTTGTTTAATGAGGGCGGTCATATGGGTTATAGCATTCGCCCGTCTTTTAGACGAAAAGGTTATGCAACAAAAACGCTTCAATTAGGTTTGGAAAAATGCAAAAAAATAGGTTTAGAAAATGTCTTAATTACTTGTTTAAGAGAAAACAAGGCCTCTAGGCGAGTAATTTTAAAAAATGGCGGAGTATTAGAAAATGAAATTATTGGTTCTGATGGGAATGTAATGCAAAGATATTGGATAAAAAGCAATTAAATGTTGAAATGGTTAAAGTATATCGAATTGGTGGTTTTTCAATTGAAATTTATGGACGCCACATGTTAAAAACATTGGTGAATTAGGAATTAAAAAAAGAAGAAAGTAGTTCAGTGGGTGTGCGGAGAATAAAAGATGTTTAAAATAAAAAAATTAGATTTTTCTAATTTTTTTTAAAACAGGAGTTTTTTCATTAGATTCTTGGTTGTTTAGTTTGTCATCTAAATAAAAATAGTATTTTTCTAAGAGACGACAAAACGTTGATAATTTATCTTCTTGTTGACAAATAGGATTAATTTTTATTGTATGTAAACCAAGTAAATTCCCCCCTAAAACATCGGTAAATGATTGATCGCCGATTAAACAAATTTCGCTTTTAGGAATTTCTAATTCGGAAATTGCTGCTTTTAATCCTTTATTCAGCGGTTTTAAGGCGTTAGTTATAACTGGACTTGCTAATTGTTTTTCTAAATGATCAACATTATTGGTAAAACGATTGGAAACAAAACAAGTGTTAATGTTGTGACTTTTTAATTTAGACAACCAAGGTATTATGCCGTTAATTAGTTGATTGTTTTCGGGAGAAATAACGGTATTATCAAGGTCGATTAAAACCGCTGTAATATTATGTTGCTGAAAATAAATGAGGGGAATATCTGTTATTTTTTCCGTTTCTAAATCGGCTTTTAATAGCGACATTTTAACACCACCTTTAATTTAATGATTATAAAGGATAACATTCAAAAAGTCAATAAATCTTAAAATCTATCTAGTTTTCTTTACAAAGGGTTTTTTAATGGTTGCTTAATAGACATTTTTTTTTGTTTATGTTAAAATAGAGTTGTCTATTTAAGGGGAAAATTAACGAAAGGAGGTGCAAAATGCAAAAGTTATTTTATTTAATGATAATGGTTTTCATGGTTACTGCTTGTTTTGGCGAAACAAACGAAGAAACGGTTGATAAAAATGAGGTAGAAAATGGTGAAAATCAAATAGAGATAAATCAGGAGGAACTCGGTGAAGTTGAATATCTAAGTTGCGATATCGATGAAAATGAAACGACTGGTGAATATCGCATTCGTTTTGTTGATGGTCAATTAAAAGATATGGATGGCATGTTAACGGTGTATTATCCTGAACTGCAAGATGCTGATGAATTTGAAAGTCTTGAAGACTTTGGAGATGCTATAAAAGAACATTTTGATGAAGAATATCGCGCGGTTGTTGGTGTAACATCAGATGTTTATCGTGATGAGGATACAATAAAAATAGAACTTTACTATGATTTTAGTAGAATGGAAAAAACTACGGATGGTTATTATTCGTATTTTTATGAACATGGTGATAAAATTTTTGAATCGATGGACATTGATGAATTGTTAGAGGAAATTGATGGACATATGAGTTGTGAAAAAGTTACCGGCTAGCATAAATTATGCTAGTTTTTTTTTGTTCTTGTTATGTGATATATTTAAGAAGGTGATAAATAGATGAAAAAAAGACTAGACTTATTTTTATATGAAACCGGTTATTTTCCCTCTAAATCAAAAGCAAAGGATGCGATTCAAGAAAAAAAGATAAAAGTAGATGGAAAAATTATTTTAAAACCAGGATTAAAGGTTTCGGGAAATAAAAAAATAGAAATAATTAAAAATGATTTTGAATATGTTTCAAGAGGAGGATTAAAACTGCAAAGGGCGATAGAGTTTTTTTCAATTAATGTTGAAAATAAAATTGCTTTGGATGTCGGGTCTAGCACTGGTGGCTTTGTAGAGTGTTTATTAGAAAAAAAAGCTTTGAAAATTTATGCAATAGATGTTGGTAATAACCAATTGCATGAAAAAATTCGAAACAAAAATAACGTGAAAGTTTTGGAAAAAACAGATTTTCGCGATTTTGTGGTTGAAAAAAATGTAAATATTGATCTGATAACAATAGATGTTTCTTTTATTTCGGTAAAACTATTAATGAAAAAAATAGCTGAAATATCGGCGCCAGAAATTATTGTATTAATAAAGCCCCAATTTGAAGTTGGTTATGAAATAAGTCAAAAAAGCAAAGGGGTTATTAATGATGAAGAAATTCGAAAGCAAGTTGTTGAGGAAATGGTTAGTTTTTTTAAAAATAATAATTATGATTGTCAAGGCGTAGTTGAATCACCAATTAAGGGGAGAGAAGGGAATATAGAATATTTAGCTTATTTTAAAAAAGGGTGAAAACTGTTGGATTATAAAAAAAACAAAAAAAAGTTGACAATTGGTGAAAAATGCTTATAATAAAAAGCGTTTGTAATTGTTTTAAAACAAAATATTAAATTTTAAAGGGGGAAGATGATGAAAATAGGATTTGATGCTGATGGTGTTTTATATGATACCGAAGCCTTTTTATTAAAATATGGCGTTAAACATTTTAGAGAAAAGTATAATATGGCATTAGTTAATCCAGATGGTTATGGTATAAAAGAAATGTTTAACTGTACCGATGAACAAGAAAAAGAATTTTGGACGAAACATGGTGCAAAATATTTATTAACGCATAAACCGAGACATAATATGGCCGAAGTGATTCAGCAGTTGCGAAAAGAAGGTCACGAAGTACATATTATTACCGCAAAAGGGAGATCTTTAGAAAAAGGTATCGGTCAAATTGTGCAACTTTTGTTTGAAATTGGTTTAAAAATTGATGGAATCGAAGTCGATCATATCCATTATTGCTCAAATAAAAATAGCGAACAAGAAAAATTGGATTTATGTCGTGAATTAGGTATTGATGTTAAGATTGAAGATAAAAAAAGTAATATTGAAAGCTTGAAAAACGTTACGAATGTTTTATGTATGACAACAAGAGATAACCAAGATTATGTTGATGAAAAGGTGAGACGCGTTAATAATGCTGACGAAATATATGCGCAAATTAATAAAGATAGTTCTTTAAAACTAAATAGAAGCAATATATTTACAAAGTTTAAAAAATTATCTAGGGAAGAGAGAGAAAACTTAACTAATGAGCAATTAATCGAATATTATAAAGATTTGCGAGAATATTATGCCGCCCTTCCCTTTGATAATGAAAAACTTGATCGAAAAGAACAAAATTTTAAAGTTTTAGCCGCAACGTTCAGCGCAGCTTTTCACATGAAATATCATCCCAAAGTTATTAATCAGAGTGCTATACCTGAAGAAAATGGGTTGATTTTCACTTCAAATCATCTTTCAAGTAAAGATATTTTATTGATTTTATATGCTTTGAGAAACAAACCTTTTCATCCATTAGGGAAAATAGAATTATCGGAAGGTTTTATTGGAATGTTGCATGATGCAGTGGAAACGGTTTATGTCGATAGAAAAGATAAAAATAGTCGTCGCGAAGCAATAAATGAAATGTCTAAATTATTAATCAATGATCGAAACATGTTAATTTTTCCAGAAGGGACGCATAATAAGACTGGGGAAAATTTAAAATCTTTTGATGGTGTTAGTGCTGTTTATTTATCACAAACTTTAAACAAACCAATTCTCCCAATATCTGTAACAGATACTTATGGCAAAAATGAGCAACCGATAATTCGTTTTCAGGACCCGTACATAGTCGATGAGCGCGAAGAATTAGAGGATGCTAATGAATATTTGAAAGAAAAAATGAATGAATTAGTTATAAAAAATAAGCATGAAATAAAAATGAAAAGATTAAATAGGTTTTTCAAGAGGTGAAAAAATGATAATAAATAAAAAAAACTATGAGCAAAAATTAGAAGAAAAAACTATCGAAAATGAGATTATTAGTGAAGAATTTTTAACAATGTTAGAAAAATTGGGCATTGAAAAATTAAATATAGCTAGCGTGGGAAACTCAATTTCGGCCGGATATTCAAAATGTGATAAAATCATGCCGTTTTTAATGCGCTCTGCTTTGTATAATCAATCTGACAATATTAATTATTATTCTTATGCAAGAGTTCGGCGAAATGAAGAAATAAATGTTTTGCGGTGGTATAATCGAAATATTTCCCATCCAGAAATTAATGCCTTGAACATTGATGATTTAGTTGTAAAAAAACATGCTTATGTACAAAAATATTGGAATGGAAGTACCATAAAAAATTATGAGGAATTGGCAAACGCTAAAAAAGATGGTTTGCGTGATTTTAATTTAATGGATAATAGCATTATTATTTATAATGGTTTAACAGGAGCGGTTACTAATGCAATTCGCCGCGGAACAGTTAAAGATAAGTTAAAATTTTGGAAAAATTTTCGCAAGGATATTATTGATTGCAAATTATTATTTTCGCAAATTTATCTTGATAATCCTCATACGCAAGTATATATTTGTGGATTGCCAAATATAGCTGGAACGCGATTAATAAATTGTTTTGATAATATAATTAAAGAATTGACGAATGAGATACCTAATCTTGTTTATTCGCCAGGAACAATTCGTAATTCTTTGTTCTATTTAGATGAACAAAAAGAATTTGACGTCCATTATAGCCGCCCCGAGTATTTAGAAGCTCTAAATAATGTAACTGAAAAAATGTTAGAAAATTATGTAACCAAAAAACTTACAAATTCTTTAATTGAACAGATGCGCGAATATAGTTTAGCGGTTGAAGAAGAAAGTACAATTGCAGTTGGCAATGAAGAAGAAATTAAAAAAATAGTTGATTTGGAAATAGAAAAACATAGTGATCAATTTGCAGTGGTTGATCAAGATATTAATAATTCTATTGATGATGTAATGCGCTATTATCAAAATAATCATTTATCTACTTTTTCTTGCACGCCAAAAGAAAAGGTGTTAAAAAAGCTTTATAACACAAAAAAGATGTCTTAAAGTAGAGAGAATTCTCTCTTTTTTTTTGCTTTCATTTTTTCATTAATAAAAAAGATTGTAAAGATAAGATTTATAAGTTATAATTAAAATAGGAGATGGTTTATGGAAAATTTATATTTTCAAATTGCAAGCTTCTTTGTTTTGATGTTAATTTTTGTTGTTTATTTTTCTAAGCAACGAGTTGAAAATTTTGAAACAAAAATATATTCTTTTTTGTTAGTTTTTAATTTGTTGGCATTAATATTTGATATTATTATTATTTACCACGGAACGCATCTGCCATTTAGTAACACTGTTTTGATTTTAAATAAAATTTTTTTAGTTATAGTTTTATTGTGGGTTTATTTGTTTACCATTTATATTTTATTTGTTTCGATCAAAGACCGTAGAAATGGTGTTGTTGTTTTTCGGACTTTGGCAACAAGTTTTTTTATATTTAATTTAATTATAATAGTTTTAATTATATTATTGCCAATTAATGTTTTTAATCAAAACAATGAAATGTATTCCTACGGTCCGAGTGTTACGGTTTTAGTAATGGCGATTATTTTTTATACAGCGATAATTATTGCTTCGGTTATAGTTAATATTAAAAATATTTTTAGTAAAAAATATATGCCTTTATTGGTTTTAGTAATATTATTAATTTTAGCTTTAGTTATTCGTGAAACTAACCCAGGCTTATTATTAGTAACAACAATTGCTACTTATTGCTGTTTAATTATGTTTTTTACAATTGAGAATCCTGATTTAAAAATTCTTAATGAGCTGGAATTAGCACGTGAACAAGCCGAAAAAGCGAATGAAGCGAAAACCGAATTTTTATCAAGTATGTCACATGAAATTAGAACACCTTTAAATGCAATTGTCGGTTTTAGTCATTCAATTAAAGAGGAGAAGAATTTACCAGAAACAATTCAAAATGATCTTGAATATATAAAAATGGCATCTGATAATTTGTTAGAAATCGTAAATGGAATTTTAGATATTTCTAAAATAGAAGCAAATAAGTTAGAAATAATTCAAAATGAATATAGTACGGAAAAAATATTAAACGAAGTAATTTTTTTGATTAAAGGAAGAATTGGTGAAAAACCATTAGAATTTCGTACTAATTTTGATAAAACCCTGCCAAAGTATTTATATGGAGATCATGCAAGGTTAAAACAAATTATGGTTAATTTATTAACTAATGCAGTTAAATATACTGAGGAAGGTCATGTGGAATTTAAAATTATGACCGTTCAAAAAAAGGATGTTTGTCGGTTGATAATATCAGTTGAGGATACGGGCAAGGGAATACCAAAGGAAAAAATGAACAATTTATTTAAAAAGTTTGAAAGGTTTGGAGTCGAAAAATATAACACGGTTGAAGGAACCGGGTTAGGCTTGGCAATTACTAAAAAACTAGTAGAATTAATGGGCGGCAATGTTTACGTTAAAAGTGAAGAAGGCGAAGGGTCAACATTTTCCGCAATTATTGATCAAAAAATTGTTGTTAATCCAAAATATGTAGCTGATGATTATGAGCAAAAAGTTAATGTTAAAGATTTGCAATTTGAAAATAAGAAAGTAATGATCGTCGATGACAATAAAATTAATTTAAAAGTTGCCGCCAAATTGTTAAGTGGTTATGGCGTAATGCTAGATGAAGTTGAAAGCGGTTTTGATTGCTTAGAAAAAATCCAGCAGGGCGAACATTATGATTTGATTTTATTAGATGATATGATGCCGAAAATGAGCGGGGTTGAAACTTTAAAAAAATTAAAAAAGATACCTAATTTTGAAATTCCGGTTGTTGTGCAAACAGCAAACGCAATTGCTGGCATGCGTGAAAAATATTTAAAACATGGCTTTAATGATTATCTGCCCAAACCGATTGAAAGAAAAGAATTAAATAAAATAATAATAAAATATTTAAAAAATAAGTAAGGAGGTTTGTTGATGTCAAAAATAAGTTTATTAAAAGAAAATGGTGTTGAAATAGAAGAAAGTTTAGAATTATTAGGTGATTTGGAAACGTACAATGAAATTTTAAATGATTTTTATCAAGAATTGCCCGAAAAAGAAAAGAAAATGGAAGAATACTATCAACAACGTGATTTGGAAAATTATTCTATTTTAGTTCATGGTATAAAAAGCGAGGTAAAGTATTTAGGTTTTAAAAAAACAGCTGATTTATTATATCAACATGAATTAGCAGGTAAAAAAAATGATTATGATTTTATTAACGATGATTTTGTAAATTTACAAAAGGAATTAAATAAAATAAAGAATTTAATTATTGAATATCAAAAATAAATTTTATAATAGATAATGAAATAGTAATACTTTGATGATAGAGGTGAAAAGATGGATTTAAGTATTTTGTTAATTGGAGTTAGTTTTCTTTATTTAATATTAGTTGCAGTACTGTATTATGTTCGCAAGAATGAAGAAGATTTGCGATTATTTAAAATAATGTTGGGTCTTGGGTTTTTTGCGTTAGTTTTTGACGCGGCAATTATTATTGATGGAATTAGTCATGGAGTGAATGCTGCTAATAACTTGGCAAGTGCTCATGATGGGATATTGTTGGCTTTAACTGGATTAATAGGGATATATGTTTTTTCTGATTTTTTAAAGGGAAAGCCGATGGCAATTTATTATTTTGGTGTTTTTTATATAGCGCTTATTTTTTCAAATGTTATTGTTCAGTTAATATGGGAAGAATTTAGAATTATATTTTTCTATTCAGTTGTTATTTTATCAATGGTAAGTTGGTTTACCTATTTTGTGTTTAATTTTAAAGAAGTCGAGCATAAAAAAATATGGTTGCCGTTATTATTTACAACTTTGTTTTTACCAGTAATGATTTTAGAAATAACTAATCCAGAAATATTAATTGTTTCATCTTTTGTTACTTTTATTGTTGTTGTTTATTATCATACACTAGAAAAATTTAATGAAAAACATTTATTAAATGAACTTGCAGTTGCGCAGGAACAAATTGAAAAAGCTAACTTTGCCCGTCAAGATTTTTTAACAGAAATGTCGCATCAAATTAGAACCCCTTTAAATGCGATTGTTGGTTACAGCCAACTTATTGAAAAACAAGCAATTTCGGATAATATAAAGGAAGATGTTCAAAATATTAAAGTTGCTTCAACTACTTTATTAGATTTAGTCGATAATATTATTGATGCGTCAAAAATAACAGTTGATGAATTAGAGATTGTGAATAAAAAATATAATGTACAAGATTTATTTAATGAAGTTATTGCAATTGCTAAAGAAAGAATAGGTAAAAAACCGATTATTTTTAACGTTGAGTTAGATAAGAATTTACCAAATAGTTTAGAAGGTGATTATAATCGTTTAAAACAAGTAATGGTCAATATTTTAACAAAAGCAATTAAAACAACTGATGAAGGAGAAATTAATTTTAAAGTAACTATTGAAATTAAAGATGATGACTGTCGGATGAAAATTTTCATTGAGAAAAGCGGTATAATTAGTAATTATGAAGATGATGAAATGTTTGCTAAATATGAAAAATTGAATACAGGTAAATTTCAATTAATGGAAGAATCAAACTTAAATTTAGCAATTACAACCCGGTTAGTTGAATTAATGGGAGGGAGTTTGATTGTTAATGAGCAAGTTGATTTAGGGTCACAAGTGACAATTAGCATTAATCAAAAAATAATTCCTTTTTGTCCAGTTCAAAATTTAGAAAATATTATTCATTACGACATTACGCATTTAAATAATGCTGATAAAAGGGTTTTAATCGTTGATGATAATAAAATTAATTTAAAAGTTGCCAAAAAATTATTGAATGGTTATGGTTTAAAAACTGATGAAGTTTTCAGCGGTAAAGAATGTTTAGAAAAAATAAACAGTGGCGAGCAATATGATTTGATCTTATTAGATGATATGATGCCAAATATGAGTGGCGTTGAAACATTAGGTATGTTAAGAAAGATCAAAGATTTCAAAACGCCAGTCGTAGCGTTGACAGCTCATGCAACTATAGGTATGCGTGAAAAGTATTTGGCGAAGGGGTTTAATGATTATATTGCAAAGCCAATTGAGCAAAGTGAATTAGAAAAAGTTTTATTAAAGTTTTTAAAAGGTGAGGGAACAATTAAGGATGAGGAAGATCTATCAATTGCTAATTTAGGTATTTTAGTTGAAAATGGAATTGATGTCGAAAAAGCAATTCAGTTGTTGGATGGTATTGATACTTACAATGAAACATTGGCCGATTTCTTAGAAGAAGCGCCCAAAAAGATTAAAAGATTAGATGAGTATCGCGCGAGTAATGATATGGAAAATTATGCAATTTTAGCACATTCGTTTAAAACAGATGCAAAATATTGTGGATTGATTGATTTAATTGATTTGGCTTATCATCATGAACTGGAAAGCAAAAATAATAATTTGGGATATATTAATGACAATTTTAAAAAATTAAATGATGAAGTTGAACGAATTTTAAAATTATTAAAAAAATATTTAAAAGATAATAAAAAATAACTTTGGTAAATCCAAAGTTTTTTTATGATATAATTTGAGAAAGCATAAAATAATTTATCTAGGAGGTGAAAAAAATGATATTTTTAAAAAATATGACTATCTGGCAAAAAGTTAATGATCGGTGTTTAGTAAAAGATTTTAATTTTATTTTAAATAAAAATAATAAGGTTGCTATCATTGGGGAAGAAGGAAATGGAAAAAGCACTTTATTAAAATTAATTTATGATGAAAGATTAATTTTAGATTATTGTGAATATCGAGGAAGTTTTGATAAAGGGAATTATAAATTAGGGTATTTAGAACAAATGTTAGATGAAAAATGGCTGGATTATCAAGTAATTGATTATATTTTGGCTGATGATTTTATTGATTTTCAAATGATGGGTGAATTTAAAAAATTGCTACAACAATTTAAGTTAAAATCAAAAATTGATCAACAATTAATGCGTTCTTTAAGCGGTGGTGAAATAGTAAAAATACAATTGATAAAGCTTTTATTAGCAAATCCAGATATTTTGTTGCTTGATGAACCAACTAATGATTTAGATATTGAAACGCTGGAATGGTTAGAAAATTTTATTGTTGAAATTGAAAAGCCGGTTATTTTTATTTCGCATGATGAAACTTTATTAGAAAAAACAGCAAATGTAATTGTTCATTTAGAACAAATTAAGAAAAAAAATGAATGTCGGCATATTGTCGAAAAAATAGATTATCAAAGTTATATTGACCAACGAATAAAAATGATTGAGAAAACAACTCAAATTGCAAAAAAACAACGGGAAGTTCAGAAAAAGAAAAAAAGAAAATTACAACAAATATACGAAAAAGTGGAGCACCAACAAGAAACAATTTCCAGGAAAGATCCACATGGTGCAAAATTGTTAAAGAAAAAAATCAAAAGTTTGAAAGCGCAAGAAAAGCGGTTTGCTAAAGAGGAGAGTGAGTTTCTAGATTTTTATGAAACAGAAGAAGCGATTAAATTGTGGTTCGCCCAGCAACCTATTAAAAGCAATCGATTGATTTTAAAATTAGAACAAGCAAATTTTTTAGTTCATAATAAGGAAATTCAAAAAATTAAGCTAGAGGTTAATAGTTTTGAAAAAATTGTGATAATAGGTGAAAATGGCGTTGGAAAAACAACCTTATTAAAATATTGTTATGAAAAAATTAAGGAAAATTCATATATAAAAGTGGGTTATATGCCACAAAATTATACAGAGTTAATGGATAAAGAGGAAATAGCGTTTAAATTTTTAACAAAAAGTTTAGATAATAAGGAAATAACTAAGGTTAGGACTTTGATGGGTTGTTTGAAATTTACAAGTGATGAAATGGAAGCGAAAATTAGTGAATTAAGTGGTGGCCAAAAAGCAAAATTATATTTGTTAAAATTAGTAATTAATGAATATGATGTTATTTTATTAGATGAACCGACAAGAAATTTAAGTCCGTTATCTAATCCGATAATTAGAGAAGTTTTAAAAAATTATAAAGGGGCGATTATTAGTGTTTCGCATGATCGAAAATATATTGCCGATGTTGTTGAAAAGGTTTATAAACTAACAAATCAGGGATTAGAAATAATTAATTTATGATTTTAGGATAAAGAATATTGACTTTGGTTATGATAAATAATATTATAAATAACCAGGAGTTTATATGAAAGTTTATCGTGCAATTAGTGAAAAGGATTTTGAAATTAAGAAATATTTAGAGTCAATGATATTATTGCAAAAATCGCCCAATATGTCAGAGGGGATTAATTGTTTTAATGAGCATTTAATTGGTATTAATACTTTTTTTGACAGAAAAGAACGTTGTAAATACTTTTTTTTCTATGCCGAAGATGCTTTTCGATATCGCTATCGGGAGAATAGTTGTTATGCTTTTTATATTGCTGAATATGATATTCCAAAAGAGTTGTTAACTTCTAATATGGGGTTGGGAATATATAGCAGTATTAATGGAGATGATTATCATTTGGCGATTGAATTTGCGATTCCTTTTGAAGAATTGCAAAATTATGAAAATGTTTCTTCAAAAAATCCTTGCTATTATTCTAATTTTATTACGGGTAATGTTTCAAAGATTCCTCGTTTCGCTTATCATGATGATAAAATGTCTTTGATTGATAATCAAATGAGAAGGGAATCTTATCAAAATAGAGAAATATATATTAATTATTTACAGCAAGGTTTTGTTATTCAAAAAAATGCTATAAGGCCATATTTTAAAAAAACTATTGTTGACAAAAATAGTAGTAATGTTAGTTGGATACAAGATGTAGAAAAAAACAAGGTGAAAAAATTAGTTAAGTAAAAAAAACAAGAATTCTTGTTTTTTTAATTATTAGTTTCAAACATGGCATAAGGTTTTAAAATTTGTTTGTATACACTAATTACGGCTGCTCTTGTATCGTATGGAGCTGATACTATGCTACCGAAACAAATGTAACCATAACTGTCTTTTTTTAGTTTTCCTGCGTATTCAGGTAATTCATCAATATATTCTTTATCTTTTATGACAAATTTAAAAATATTCAGAAATGTTACATCTTCTTTGTTTTGCATTAGTTCAAAGGCAATTCCAGTGAATAAGTCGCCGGCAGATAAAGTCCAGAATGGATCACTTTCACCTACTACTTCAAATATTTGTAATTTTAGATTTTCTAGTTCAACTAAGCATTCTTCCATTTTATTTTCTTTGTGCAAATTTTTAATTAATTCTAATTTTTCTTTTGCAAGAATATAGTTTTCTTTCATAGTTTTTGTTTTCCTCCTTTCTTTATTATTTAGGAGATGAGCAAGTTCAATTTCAAATTTTCTATTTGATGTCTTCATGTTGACAATTAGTTTTTCAAGAGTTTTAATGGTTTTCTGATGTTTAATTATTTCATTTTCTAATTTTTCTTTCTGTATTTTCAAAGTGTTTTCATCATATTGTTCAAGTATTTGAATAATTTCTTTTAACTTAAAACCCATATTCTTCAAGTAATTAATGATTTTTACGGTGTTTAGTTGATCGCTAGTATAATAACGATAACTATTATTAGGATCGATTTTATTTGGTATTAAAAGTTTTATATTATCGTAATAGCGTAGGGTTTGTACAGATGTTGAACTTTTTTTAGAAAAATCACTAATTTGATACATATTACACCTCCTAGTGGTTATAGAATAACACTATACTTAACTATAGAGTCAAGGATTTTTTAAATTTTATCATAATTTTTAAGTAATTGATAATTTATAAAAGGATTATTGAATAAAATAATAGTGTTTAATAATGAAAAAATTGCCATTATGGCAATTTAAAGTAATATTAATTTATTCATCTATTAAATTAATAAATTTAACATCATTAAAATCAGGTAAATCAAATTCTTCGATTGCAATGGGGTGGCTTAAGGCATCTGCAGCAATTTCTCCTGGAGGAAGAGCGTGGTATTCAATTACTAGGGTATCGTTATCTAATGAAATATCAATAATTTCTAATTTGAAACCGGTAACCATCTGCTGTCCCCAATCTAAAATTACAGTGTCTTTGGTAACTTTATAAGATATTCCATGTTCGAGGTGGCCTTCAAAAAAGTTAGTATCATTAACATCATTAGTATCACTAACATCGTTAGTATTATTATTATCATTATTGTTAAAGCAACCAATGATTAAGAATAAAAGAAAGATTATAGTTAATTTTTTCAACATAGTTTAGAACCTCCTATTCATTATTATATAAGATGATGACAATTATATCAAATGTTTGCTATAATAAAAAAATTAGGAGGAAACATATTATGCAATTTAAAGATGAATTTGATTTAATAAAAGGCGAAAAAATTAATCTAAAAATAAGAGAAAAAAACCCAGGAAAAGGAAATTATTTACCTACATATGCTTGGGACATTTATCAAGATAATAATATAGCAGGCGGTATTAATTTAAGAATTGGCCACAATGAAAATATATATTATGGTGGTAATATAGGCTGTGAAATTGCTGAACCTTATCGTTGTAAGGGGCTAGCCAAAGAGGCAGCCAAAATGGTATTGCCGGTAGCATTATCAGCGATCCCAAAATATTAATATTGGATGAACCTGTTTCGGCTTTGGATCCAATTGGACGAAAAGAAATATTTGAACAAATAAAGCAATTAAAAAAGCGGATGACAATTATTTTTTCAACGCATGTCTTAGATGATGTGGAACGAGTTTGTGATAAGATTATTTTAATAAATAGGGGTTCCAAAATAAAAGAAGGAAGCATTAATGATATTCAGAAAAACTATGTTAAAAATATTTTAGAAATAGTTTTTACTAATGATAAAGCACTAACATATTTTGTTAATAATTTTAAAATGGGTAAAGTTCAGACGGAAGTCGTTGCAGATGAATTAAAAGTATTTATTAGCGGTGAAGATTTATCTTTAGTTATAAAAAAAGTTTTTCAATTTTTGTTAGATAATGATATTAAAATTGAAAGTTTAATTGTAAAAAAACCAACTTTAGAAGAAATATTTGTCAAGGAGGTTGTAGCATAATGAAGCAATTTATAACATTGTTAAAAAAAGATATTATCGAATTATATCGGACCAGGAAAATCTTAATTTTAGGAATTGTGTTTTTGTTTTTTACTATCTTAAGTCCAATTTCGGCTTATTTGTTGCCAGATATATTAGAAATGGTTGGTCAATATGATGATAGTATTGTTATTATTGTTCCAGAACCAACTTACATTGATTCTTATATGCAGTTTATTAGCAATTTCAGCCAAATAACTATTTTTGTTATGATTATTGTATTCGCACCGTTAATTGTCGAGGAAAAACGCAAGGGGACCTTTCACACGCTTTTAAATAATGGTGTAAGCAAAAGCAATTTTGTTTTAGCAAAAGTAACATCACAAGTAAAAGTTTTAACTTTATTGTATTTAATTTCAGTAGGTATATTTTTAATTTATACTAAAATTTTATTTGGTCAGGCCTTAATTAGTAATTGGCTTTGGTTTTTTGTTGCTATTTATTTATATTATGTGTTCTTAATAAGTTTGATTAATTTGATTAGTGTAATTACTAAAAACAATATTATGAGTATAGGAATATCCTTATTAGCTTTTTTTGGTATTATGTTATTTAACTTTATACCAATTGTCGGTAAATACCTTCCCAATTATTTAATAACCATTGCCTCTAGAATAATTGTTGATAATGATTATTTGCAATACCTTAATATTAATTTTATGGTAACAATTATATTAACATTAATAACATTGTTGCTATCAGTAAAATTATGCAGCTATGAAAACTAAATTTGCAAGATTATTAAAACTTGCTATAATAAAAAAAGGAGGGATGATATGAAAAATGAATATCAAAAATTAATCAAATTTAATAAAACAATGGGCTTTTTTCACTTAATTCAAGCTATAATTATGCTTGTTTTAGCTACTTCGATTATTCAGCAAATAGCAGAATTTTCACCGGTTATTATTCAATCTTATCTAACATTTGATTTTGAACTACAAGCATTAGTTACTGAAACAAGAAATTTATTCACGCTGCCATTTGGCATTTTAGTTTCATCATTTTTATTTATTTCAGCTGCTGCTCACTTTATAATTGTACTGAAAAAAGAAAAATATGAAGAAGGGTTAAAAAACGGCATAAATAAATATCGTTGGTACGAATATGCTTTGTCATCTTCAATTATGCTTGTATTAATTTCAACTTTGTTTGGTGTATTTGAATTTTCAGCGTTGCTTTTAATTTTTGTAGTTAATGCATTAATGAATATTTTTGGTTTAGTAATGGAACAAATGAATCAAAAAAAGGATGTTGTTAATTGGGAACCATTTGTTTGGGGATCGATCGCTGGCATTACTCCTTGGATTGTAATTTTAATTTATATGTTTAGTAATGGTAATTTTGATTTAGTGCCGTGGTTTGTTTGGGCGATTGTTGGTACATATTTTGTTACTTTTAACACTTTTCCTATTAATATGATTTTACAGTATAAAAAAGTTGGGAAATGGCATGATTATTTATATGGCGAACGAGTTTATATTATCCTTAGTTTAGTAGCCAAATCAATTTTAGCTTGGTTAGTATTATTTGGAGCTATGCAACCATAATTATTATGTCGGATAAAAAAAAGAAGCAAAAGTAATTTTGCTTCAATCATTTATGCTAAAATAATAGAATTATGTTATTATGATTAAATTTAACCGAGTGGACCGATAATATTTGTGTTATTGGTTTTCTTCGGCTTTCGCGCTGTTGGTTTTGTAATTGTTGGCTTCTTTGTTGTTGGGGTTGTTGCAACTTTCGGCTTCGAAGAAGTTTTTTTTGTAACTTTTTTTGCTTTTTTCAAGAAAGCGTCATAGGCCATTATCTCACCTCCTTTTTAGATTATGGTTTAATTATAACAAAGTAATTCTTTTATGCAAATTTAGTTTAATTTTAGCTGTTGATATAAATTGTGATATTATTTTGTTATAATTTAATAAGGTGGTAATAATGGGAAAAATAAGTAATTGTTTTAAAATGTTGGAACTTTTAGCTAGCGGTCGTGTATATAACGCTAAAGAATTAAGTGAAAAACTGGAAGTTAACCCACGGATGATTAGACAATATAAAGATGATTTGGAAAAGGCTGGGATATATATTTCATCAATTAGAGGGCCTTTAGGAGGGTATTGCTTGGACTATGATTTTAATTTGCCAGTACGAGGTATTAGCAAAAAAGAGTTAGATTATTTAAATAAAATTAACGATCCGATGATTAATGAAATAGTAATAAAATTAAAAAATTTATCAATAAAGGAAATTGATATAAACAATCGTGATCTTTATAATAAAATAACTGATGCAATTACAAATAATCAAAAAATGAAAATCACGTACAAATCAACTAAGGGATCGGTGCGAAAAAGAATTATTCATCCACAAGCAATGTTTTGTAATTTAAATATTTGGCGAGTTCAAGCATTTTGTGAATATAAAAAAGATATTAGAAGATTTCGATTAGATGCAATATTAAATTGTGAAAAAATAAATGACTTTTTTTAAATGGCGAATATAATTCCTATATATTTGCTATAATAATAACAGGAGGAAAAAATGGAAAAAATATTTAAAGCAATTAATTATATGGTTGACGTTCACCGAAAAGAATGCCGAAAAGGTAATAATTTACCAAAATCAAGCCATTTATTTAGTGTTGCTGCTATCTTGTTAAAGCATGGATATCCGGATGATGTTGTTGTAGCGGGTCTTTTGCATGATGTGGTTGAGGATACTGATCACAATATTGAAGAAATAGAAAAAAAGTTTGGTTCGACAGTCGCTGAATATGTTCAAGCCGAAACAGAAATTGATAAAAAATATTCTTGGCAAATAAGAAAAGAAAAACAAATAGAAAAATTAAAAACGGCAAAAGCAGAAGTAAAAGCAATTGCTGCGGCTGATAAAATGCATAATCTTTATTCATTATATGAAGATTATGATAATCAAGGTGAAAAAGTTTGGCAAAACTTTAATGCTGGAAAAAAAGAAATTATTTGGTATTATCAAACCGTTATAGAGGCAATATGCTTAAATGTTGAAGGGGCAATTTTTGATGAATTGAAAATGCTTTTAGAAAGAATGGATAAATTAAATGGCAAAAATAATTGAATTTACAGGAACACCAGAGGCGGGAAAAACCACTACTATGTATGAAATAGCAAAAAGTTTAAAAGATCATAAAGTTAAAATTATTGATGAGGCGTGGGCAAAAACAAAAAAAGAATTAAAAAATGATGCTGAAAATCGTTCGATTCATACAATGGCAACGATTATGAAAGAGTATTTTGAAGCAATAAATAAAAATTATGATTACATTTTAATTGATCGTGGTTTATATGATCGTTATTTTTGGAATTATTATTCATATGAAAATGGTGATATTACACTTGAAGAAAAAAATATTCGTGATTCATTTGCGTTACATCAAGCAATTGAATATAAAGTTGATTTATTATTTGTTTTTTCTGTTTCAAGTGAAGAAGCAATAAAGCGGCGAGGTCGGGAGGGAAGTTTTTCGACTAAAGCTAGACTAGATTTGTATGAAGAAAAAATGCATAAATTTTTTTCTAATTTTAATAAAACAAAAGTATTTAAAATTGAAACAACTGGTAAAAGCGTTGAGCAAGTTGTGTCAGAGGTAGTAGAAAAAATATGCTATAATAGTTCTATAGGAGGTTAATATGGATGAGTATATTAATTTAACTTTAGAAAATATCGATGAGGAACATATTTGTTGTGCGATTGCCGATAAAAAACATCAAGCTGGGGTTGTTGCAAAAAAAGAATGGCTAAAAGATAGGTTGAAAGAAGGGCATGTTTTTCGCAAAT
>PWIL01000037.1 GCA_003560455.1 Mollicutes bacterium | reverse complement strand
TTTTTTTCAGCATTTTGTGAAAAACTAATGCTGTAGCCTCAGCATCATAACTAGCGCGATGGTGGGCTTCTTCATCAAATGGTATTTGATATCGCTTAACTAAAGCAGACAAACTATGCTTACTTTGTTGAGCATCTAGTGCTCTTGATAATTCTAATGTATCAATTACCGTATTATTAAATTCACCTAAATCATATATTTCAAAACCCCGTTCTAAAAAAGACATGTCAAATTGGGCGTTATGGGCGACTAACGGCGCATCTCCCGCCCATTCAATAAACTCTCGCAAAACTTTTTCTTCCAAAGGTTTATCTTGTAACATTTCATCAGTTATTTTAGTAATTTCAACTATTTTATCAGGCAATTTTCGTTCTGGATTAATTAATTGCGAAAATGTATCAACAACTTTACCTTCTTTTAATTTAACGGCACCAATTTCAATTATTTGATCATTTGCGCCAGCATTAAAACCCGTTGTCTCAACATCAAAAACAACATAAGTGGTTTTTAATAAATCTCTTTCATCATCTTGATTAACAATTTGTAATTCATCATTAATCATCACCATCTCACAACCATAAATTACTTTAAAATCACTTTGATCATACTTCGCTAAATTATAAGCTTCTGGAAATGATTGAACACTATTATGATCAGTGATAGCAACAGCGCGATGTCCCATTTGTCTTGCATAATCAATTAAATTGTTAACCGCCATCATTCCATCCATTTGACTCATATGGGTATGGGTATGTAATTCAACTCGTTTTTTCTCAGCTTCATCTATTTTTTTTGTCTCTTTTAAAGTAACTTTATTAATATCACGGAGCAATATCACTAATTCTTTAACAAAGGTGTCATTTTTAACATTGCCACTAAATTTATACCATTCACCAATAACAATATTTTTTTTCAAATCATTAAACATTGTATCTTCATTGACAAAAATTTTGGCATACATGCTATTTGTAAAATCAGTTAATTTTAAAGTAATGATTTTTAAGTTTTTTTTCTTTGTTTCAAAAAAATCAAAATCAAAAACCATTGCCTCAACAACAACCCGACTTTGTTCACTATTAATATTATCCAATACTTCTTTTTTCCCTTTAATTTCCTTGCCCATAATGATTGAAGATTCTTTTTCAATTTTTCGACGGGGAACAACTGCTTCCTCTTGCATTAATAAAACACTTTCGCGTTCAACTTTTTTAACCATTAATTCAAAATCAACAAAGCCAAGACGATTAAAAAAGTCAACCAACTCTTGCTTGTGGTTAATTATTTTTTGATATTCCGCCTTATTGCCCACCACTAACCGAACAATTTCTTCTTCAATTTCAAGGGGCAGTTCGCTAAAGACATCAACTAATGGCGAAGCACCAAATACATAACGCAAAGCAAATTTCAAATAAAGATTAATTTTTAATAAATCTTGATTACGCACAATAAAAGAACATTCAACTTTGGTTGCTGAAGGAAAAGTATTAGCAATATTTTGAAAAAAAGTTTCATAAACTTTTTCGGGCAAATAATCATCAACTAAAATAACAAATTCATATATATCTTTTTTTTGATAATAATTTACTTCTTTAATTTTGCCATTATCAAAATAAACATAATAATCTTTTTCTAATTTAATTTGCTCTAATAATAACTGTAATTTTTCATCCATAAATCTCACCTTTTTTTATTATATCATGATTTATCACTATTCTCAGCCAGGTAATTTAAAATTTTAAAAAAAACATCTTCCTCTACTTCAAACCAATTTAAATCCATCTGATTTTTAAACCAGGTAAATTGTCTTTTTGCATAATTACGACTTCTTTTTTTTATCTGCCAAACTGCTTCTTCTAAATTAATTTCACCATCAAAATAAGCAAATAATTCTGGATAACCAATCGGTGTTAAAACCGCTTTGGTGCGAATATTACTATCATATATTTTTTTTGCTTCATCCAATAATCCTTGCTCAACCATTAAATCAACTCGTTGATTAATCTGCTCATATAGTTTTTCCCGATGCATTGTCAAACCAATTAAGCAAGCATCATATAATAGTTTATCTTTATCATCTTTTTTTTCTTGTAAAAAATGTTTTAAATTAGATACTAATCGTTGCCGATTATTAACATCAATTTTAGTATTTAAATCATATTTTTTTATTTCATGCAATATTTCTTGATTTGATAAATCAGAAAAATCTTCATTTTCATCCCCAAATTTATAATCATACAAAGCCGCTTTAATATATAAACCGGTCCCACCAACTAAAATAGGCGTTTTCCCTCTCTCAATTATTTCGCTTATTTTTTTACGGCAGTCTTGTTGATATTGATAAGCATTATATTCTTCATCCCACTGACAAATATTAAATAAATGATGCGGAATATCAGAATTAACTTCTTTTGCTGTCGCAATTTCCATGCCAACATAAACCTGCGTACTATCAGCGTTAATAATTTCACCATCAATTTCTTTTGCTAATTGATAAGCTATCTTCGTTTTTCCAACACCAGTTGGACCGGCAATTACTATTACTTTCATATAATTAACATCGCATCACCAAAAGAAAAAAACCGATACTTTTGGGATACTGCCTCCTGATAAGCATTTAAAATATATTCACGACTTGAAAAAGCACTAACTAACATTAATAACGTAGATTTTGGTAGATGAAAATTAGTTAACAAACCATCAATTGCTTGAAATCGATAGCCCGGATAAATAAATAGATCAGTCCAACCACTTTTAGCTAAAAACAAACCATCATTATAAATCGTTTCTAATGTTCTCGTAGTAGTTGTTCCAACGCTGATTATTCTTTTGTTATTTTTTTTAGCCAAATTTAATGCTCTTACTGTTTCGTCATCAACTTGATAAAACTCCGCATGCATTTTATGTTCTAAAGGATTTTCAACGGTAATTGGCCGAAAAGTGCCAATTCCAACATGCAAAGTAATTGTGATGATTTCAACCTTTTTCTTTTTTAATCCCCTGATTATTTCATCAGTAAAATGCAAGCCTGCTGTTGGCGCCGCCACACTGCCATCTTCTTTAGCATAAACTGTTTGATATCGCTCTTTTTTTTCTAATTTTTCAGTAATATATGGTGGCAGGGGCATATCGCCTAGTTGTTCTAGCACTTCTAAAAAAACACCTTCATATTTAAATTTAAACAAAGCTATTCCCTCTTCTTTTTTAGCAACACATTCACCAATTAACATTTCCCCAAATTTTAATTCTGTCCCAACTTTAATTCGCTTAACTGGTTTTACTAAACATTCCCAAATATCTTTTGCAACTTCCTTAATTAATAATAATTCAATTTTTGCTTTGGTATTCTTTTCACCAATTAAACGCGCTGGGATAACTTTGGTATTATTTAAAACTAAAACATCACCAGCTTCTAAATAATCAATAATATTTTTAAATTTTTCATGCACTAACAAACCAGTTTGACGATTTAAAATTAATAATTTTGATTCTTCTCTCTTCACAAGTGGTGTTTGGGCGATTAAATCTTTTGGCAAATCATAATCAAAATCACTTGTCTTCACCTAAACACTCCTTTTTAATTTGTAAATGTTCATATGCTTTTTCGGTTACACAACGACCTCTGCCCGTTCTTTTTAAAAAACCATGTTGTAATAAAAATGGCTCGTAAACATCTTCAATCGTGACTGATTCTTCACCAATACTAGCCGCAATTGCTTCAATTCCAACTGGACCACCATTAAACTTTTCAACAATTGCCTTTAATAAATGATAATCAACACTATCTAAACCATGTTGATCTACTTTTAATTTATCTAAAGCTTGCTGACAAATCTTTTTATTAATTTTTCCTGTTTCATATACTAAAGCAAAATCACTAACTCTTTTAAATAACCGGTTAGCAATTCGTGGTGTTCCTCGACTACGTTTTGCTAATTCAGCAATTGCATCTGCAACAATTTCAACATCTAAAACACGACTTGTTCGTTGAATAATTTCTTCTAATTCAGTTTGCGTATAATAATCTAATTTTGCAACAATCCCAAAACGATCACGTAATGGGCTGGTTAAATCACCATAACGCGTAGTTGCCCCAACTAAAGTAAAAGGGGGCAGTTCAATCCGAACATTTCGGCTAGTAACATCACCAACCATAATATCTAAAACATAATCTTCCATGGCTGAATATAAAACCTCTTCAACAAATTTAGGAATGCGATGAATTTCATCAATAAATAAGATATCGCCTGTTTCCAATGATGACAAAATAGCCGCAATATCTCCTACTTTATCAATAGCGGGACCACTAATTGTTTTTATTTCGCCGCCCATTTCATTAGCAATAATATGGGCCATTGTGGTTTTTCCTAAACCTGGCGGACCGTAAAAAAGAACGTGGTCAAGTGCTTCTTCCCGCATTTTTGCAGCCTTAATAAAAACTGAAAAATTTTCTTTCATTTCAGTTTGACCAATATATTCATCTAAAGTTTGCGGCCTTAATTTTAAATCAATATCTTCTTTTTTAATTTCCGGATCGACTAAACGACTCATTTTATCATCTCCTATAATAGTTTTAATGCCTCTTTTAATTTTTCTTCTAATGATTTTTGCGAATCAATTTCGGGCAAAATTTTATTAATTTGCTTTTTGCTATAGCCCAAACTTTGTAAGGTCGCAATTAATTCTTGGTCATTCATTCCAGTTTCTTTAACTAAACCACCTTTTAAATCTAAAATAATTTGTTTAGCAATTTTTTCGCCTATTTTCGGAAATTTAATTAAAAAATTAAGATCAGCATTTTCAATTGCCTTGACAATTTCTTCGGAACTAGCTTTAGCAAAAATGGGCAGTGCCATTTTTGGACCTAAACCCTTAACGCTAATTAATTTTAAAAATAAGACTAATTTTTCTCTTTCTAAAAACCCATATAAACTAATTTCATCTTCGCGTACTAATTGGTAAATATATACTTTTTTCTTTTCACCTAAAACAAATTGATAAGGATTTGCACAACGAATAAAATAGCCAATTTCATTTATTTCTAACGTAACGCCCTCTGGCAATATTTCTGTTACTACTCCATTTAAATAACTATACATAACTCCTCCTTATTTCAATATACACCAAAACATATGTTCTTGTCAATGGCGAAGAAAAAAGCTGAATTTTATTCAGCGATTATTTCACTATAAATAATTTTTAAATTTGTTATATCATTATAATCATCAAAAAAACTAAATTCTACTTCAATAATTTTATCATTACGAATTTTCAAGTTTAATTCTAATTCAAAATCACCATCAGGCATTATTTCAGAAACCTGCTCACCTGATAAAAAATAAAGTTCCTCATCATAGTTTTCAATAAAATTAGTGTTTCTAGCAACTAAAATCGAAACATCAATTATTTCCTTAATTTTTTCAATATCAAAATATAATGCATCATAAACAATTTCTAATTCCTGTTCTTCAGTTAATTGCGGAACATCGTCAATAAATAAAATTTCTTTATCCAACACTTCTGCTTCCGTTTCAATTAATAAACGCTTTTGATAATCACCAATAAACCATTGTCTTCCTTCTTTTTCAACAATTTCTTCTTCTTCAATTGTAGTTGGTAATGGTTCTGGCATCTGAGTACGTGGTAAAAAAACTAGTAACACTATTATGAAAAAAATAGCATAGCCAGTTAAAATCATAATTGCTCTTTTTTTTCGATCTTCCCAAAATTCTTTAAATTTTTCGATATTTTTTTGCATATATTCACCTACTTTAAAAGTTTGCCAATTATATTTTCTTGCTGACCTTTTGCAAATTCAGCGGCTGACATCATATTTTTTCCTTCTAATTTAACTTTTTCTAAAATAATTTCCCGATTACCGGTTTTAACACCAATACCATCTTCATAAATAGCTGTTATTTCGCCAGGTAACGCTTCTTCAAAAAAATTTGTACTTAATCTTGCTTGATAAATTTTTAATCTTTTATCATTAAACAAACAATAAGCGCCTGGATATTCAGACAACCCTCTTATTTGATTAAATACCTCACGAGCGGTTTTATGAAAATCTATTTTTTCGTCTTTAGCTGTTAAAGTTAATGCATATGTTGCTTCTTCTCGGTTTTGCGGTGTCAATTTAGCTGTTTGATTAATAACATCAGGTAAAGTTTCTAATAATAAATCTCGTCCTAATAAACTTAATTTATCATGCAAACTAGAAGCGTTATCTTCATCACTAATTGTAATTTCTCGACTAGCAATAATATCACCACTATCCAAACCTTGGTCCATCATCATAATCGTAACGCCTGTTTTTTCAAAGCCTTTGATAATCGCCCGTTGAATTGGCGCTCCGCCCCTTAACTTAGGAAGCAAAGAAGCATGGATATTAATACAACCATATTTTGGATATTCTAAAATTTCTTTAGGTAAAATTTGACCATAAGCACAAGTAATAATTAAATTTGGTTCCAATGATAATATTTCAACCATATTTTCTTTAATATCTTCTGGCTGTAAAACCAAAATTAAATGCTTATCAGCTACTTGTTTTACTGGAGGACTGATATATTGACCATCTTTTTTTAAACGACTCGGTTGGGTAACAACCGCCCGCACACCAACTAACTCAATTAAAACATCTAATATTGGAACTGCAAATTTAGGAGTTCCCATAAATACAATTCGCAATTTCTTTGAGCCAATCATTTTTGTTAATTCCATTCAATCACCTAATTTTATTTTAACATAGTCAACTTTTTTTTACTACACTCGCAAAGGATTTATATCAATATCAATTTTTAGATTCTTCTTTATATTTAATTGTTGTAAATAATTTAATTCATAAACAATATCGGCTTTGTATTGATATTTAATAATTATATTGGCATAATGTCTTTTGTTAACACGAAAAACAGTATCTTTTACCGGACCTAAAACTTCTAATCTTTTATTTTTAGCAAAAATATTAGCTATTTTAGTCGCTTCAGTAAATAAATATTTTGGATCCGCTGCCGAAACTTTAATTAAAGTCAGATTCACAAATGGCGGATAATTCAAGACTTTTCGCATTTTAATTTCTTCGTCATAAAATTTTTGGTAATTATTTTCTAAAGCATATTTGATACTATAATGATCCGGATTAAAACATTGCAAAATAACTTTTCCGGATTTTTCTGCTCGTCCGCCACGACCAGCAACTTGATTTATTAATTGAAAGGTTCTTTCAGAACTGCGAAAATCGGGCAGATTTAGACTAGCATCACCATTAATAATACCAACTAAAGTAACATTTAAAAAATCTAATCCTTTTGATATCATTTGCGTACCAATTAAAATGTTATATTTTTCCGATGCAAAATCTTGAATAATTTTTGCATGACTGCCCCTTTTTCTAGTTGTATCAACATCCATCCGAATAACTTTTGCACCAGAGATTTCATTGATAACTATTTCCGCTAATTTTTGGGTTCCTAAACCAAAATGCCTTAGTTTTCCTTTTTCACAAACCGCACATTTAGTAATTATTTTTTGTTTATACTGACAATAATGGCATTCTAGCGTTTCTCTTTGCTTATGATAGGTTAAAGAAATTTCACAATGCGGACATTTTACAACCGCCCCGCAATCAATACAAACTAACGTTGTTGAATAACCCCGTCGATTTAAAAATAAAATTACTTGTTCGTTTTTTTCTATTTTTTGTTGAATATTTTTTAATAATTTTTTTGATAAATATCGCTGACCTTTTCTTAGTTCATCTTTCATATCAATAATTTCAATTTCTTTTGTTAATTGATTAATTGGTTTTGGCATTTCTAGTAATGTATAAATTCCTAATTGTGCTCGTGTATAACTTTCAATACTTGGGGTGGCACTAGCTAATATTACCGGACATTTATGATATTGACCCCGCCATATTGCCACATCAAGGGCGTGATAACGGGGCATATTATCTTGTTTATATGTTAATGAGTGTTCTTCATCAACAACAATTAAACCTATTTTTTTTAAAGGAACAAAAATAGCACTTCTTGCTCCAACAACAATTTTAACCTGACCTTTTAAGATTTTTTGATATTCTAAATATTTTTCAGCCGGCGATAAACCACTATGAAAAACTGCAACTTGCTCGCCAAAATGATTAACAAATCTTTCAACAATTTGTGGCGTTAAACTTATTTCTGGTACTAATACAATAATGCTTTTTCCTTCTTGTAATACTTTCTTAGCTGTTTGTAAATATATTTCTGTTTTCCCACTCCCTGTTACTCCATGTAATAAGAAGGGATGAAAAATAGTTTGCTTTTTTAAAATTAATTTTAAACATTCTTTTTGCTCAATAGTTAAATTAAAATTATTTCTTTGTAATTCTTTTTTTAACTTAGGTTCTTCAATTTCAATTACTATTTTATTTTTCAATAAGGTTTTAACGGCTGATGTTGATATTTTATTAGCCTCTTTTTTACTAATATATTCATTTTCTTGAAAAAGATCTAATACTGCTTGGCCTTTTTCACTTATTTTTTGATTAATAACATCTTTTTTAATCTTTAAATATTTTGGTTTTTCACCTTTAATAACGTTTTTAATGCTTGCCTTGGCGCCAACGGGCAGCATTGTTTGATAACAATGGATTAACGTTGATAATGTTTTTGTTTTTAAATATTCCCCTAGTTTTAATAATTCATCATTTAAAACTACTTGGTCATCAATTACTTCAATAATTTCTTTTAAAGCAAAATCATGTTCTTGATCTAAACTTTTTTTCATGACAAAACCAACAATAGTTTTTTTGCCAAAAGGAACTTTCACCCTCTTGCCCACCGCAACCTTAGATTTCAATTGCTCTGGCACTAAATAGGTAAAAGTTTTATCTAATTCCATATTTTTAATTTCTAACAAAACATTAACAGTCATGATATCACCAATTTAATTATAGCATAATAAAAATAATCACCCTAGAGTGATTATTTAAAATTTTCGATTTTCTTAAATTCTGGTTCATCATAATTTTCCAGTTTCGATAATTCATTAAACAATTTCTTTTGTTCTCTGTTTAAATTTTTAGGGGTGATAATTTTTAAAACAACATACATATCACCTTTGCCAAATGAATTTATTGAATTGACACCTTTATTTTTTAAACGATGTTTATCACCAGTCCGACTACCCGCTGGAATAGCTAATTTTACTTTTCCATCTAAAGTCGGAACCTCTTTTTTAGCTCCTAAAACCGCTTCACTAATTGTAATCGGAAAATCTAAAATAATATTATTTCCATCACGCTTAAATAAAGCATGTTTTGCAACCAAAAACTCAATATATAAATCACCATTTGGACCGCCATTAATACCGGCATCACCAAGACCAGCCATCCGCAATTGATTACCATTATCAATTCCTGCTGGAATCTTTACCTCAACTTTTTTCGGTTTTTTAACTTTTCCCTGTCCTTGACAAACCTTACAAGTTCTTTGATAAGATTTACCGGCGCCACCACAACGGCGACAAGCACTTCTTGTTCGGAAAGTACCAAACATTGTTCGTTGTTCAACATCAACATGGCCGCTACCGCCACAATCAGGACAGACAGACACATCATGTCCGCCAGCACCATCACAATCAGCACAAGTTTCTGAAGCTAA
>PWIL01000145.1 GCA_003560455.1 Mollicutes bacterium | reverse complement strand
TTAAAATCTTTTACAACATTTTTTAGCAAATCTTTACTATTTTTTTTAGTTCCAATAATTTGATAATCTTTTTCTAAATTTTTTAAAACTTTTAAATCATTATCTTCAACAAAATTTAAATAAAAAATTGCTCCTTTACTAGCTCGAATAACTTTATCATTATATAAATCACAACAATTATTAAAAACAATTGTTTCAATATTAAAAGCCAAAGCACTCCGAATGATTGTTCCAACATTTCCCGGATCTTGAATATTATCAAGATAAAGAATTTTAGCAGTTAAATTATTTTGATTATTTTTTTTGCATAAACCAAAAATATAATCACTCGTATTTAATTGCGATAATTTATCAGCAACTGCTTTAGAAACAAAGGTCATTGGAACATTAAAATTAAATTCACTATTTTCGAGCATAAAAACCGCTTCTAAAAAACCACTATCAAAAGCTGCTTGCACTAAATCAATTCCTTCAACTAAAAAATAATCTTCCTCATCCCGATATTTTTTTAATTGTAATTTTTTTAAATATTTAATTTTTTCATTACTAACCGATGTTATTATCATTTGATCACCATTTATATTCTATCACATAAAAATTTTTATTCAAAAACGAGTTAATATATAACTCGTTTATTCACATTAAATAAATCCTAATTACCTTTCTCCAGCAATACTATCTCTTATATTATCATAAAAATTCAACACAAAACTTATTTCATTTTCAGGAATAACAACAATTTTAGGTTTATCATTTTGATAAACTATTTCTGAAATCAAAACAGTCACAGTTGGTGAGTCACCTCGATCATTCAAGGTATACACAATATAATTTTTGTTAAACTCTTCAATTGAAAAAGATACAATAATTTCAACTAAAACTTTTTCTCCATCTTCATTAATTACTTCTAATTTATTCACTTTTTTTTCTCCTGTTCTTGACTTAACTCCTCTGCTGCCGCTGCTAAATCATTAACATTTTGCACAATATTTTTATCAGGTAAAACAACTTTTTTGCTACTACCATCAACACCAAGATAAATAGTTTCAAAATCTCTTTTGGTACCAATTACCGCATTCTTTGTAAATTCACCTTTTGCTTCAACTAACTTAACCAAAGCAGGAGTAGCTAATATTACTGCAATTTCACCAAATGGTCCATCTAACGGACATAAAACTAATGCCACTGTGGCAATTGTTCCCGCTGCCTTAACCATTTTTTTATCCAGTTCTACTCTCTTTTCAGTTAATTCTTCAAATTTAGCTGCTTTTCCAGTATCAATTAGTTTTTCTTGATACCATTGGCGAAAATTATCAACTACACTTCTAGGTTCCTCTATTGCTATTGTTCCTTCCATATCTCTTCTCCTTTAATAAATCTAATTTTATCTTACTATTGAACATGCTTTTTGTCAATAATTAAAAGAAAAAACAAACTTAAAAAAAAGCGGAGCCTTTCGGCTCCTTCAGGGGGCTGGGGTGAAGATTTCACATTTTATCGTGAAAAAATCGACCCCATTAGCACGATCTCTCGTGCTATTTTCATTATATACTATTTATAGGGATTGTCAAATAGAAATTTAAAATCCCATGTAAAGACAAAGTAAGAAAAAAATTGTACCAACGACAATCGTCATTCTGGTAATAAACAACTCTGAACCACGTTCTTTACGATTAGCAAATAAACTTTCAGTTCCACCAGTAATCGCCATTGACGCCCCACCAGCTTTGTTACTTTGCAAAAGTACCAATATAATTAAAATAATACTTAATATTATAATTACTAATTCCATTTTAAGCCTCCTTGCTTTATTAAATCTAACATAATTTTATTTTTTTTGCAAATCTTTTTGCATAATTACTTTACTATAATTAGTAAAATTTAATTTTTTTATTTCATTCATAAAATCTTCATGACTAAGATTTTTAAATTTTAAATAATAATTTTCATCAATATAACCATGTTCGGCTAAAAATCCAGCGAAAAAATTATTTAAACCCGAAGTTGAATCACCCAATTTTAAAAAGTAGCTTAAAGTATTCTTTTTTTTACGATTAAATGTTTGTTCATCAATTTGAAAATCTTGCAAATAATCATTAATTATTTTAACCACTTTATCAACATGATGTGTTTCAGACCAAACACTCAATATCCAATGATTTTCAACAAGAAATTGAGCAATTCGAAGATCATCTTCAGCAAAATTTGATACTTTTTCATTTAGTTCACCGTGTTTATCAAAAATGCAAGATGTAAATAAATCTAAAATAACATCTAATAATATTCTATCTGAAATATTACTTGTAATGTTAATTTTATAATTAAGGGTTAATTTAGGAGTTTTGACATCACGATTAATGAACATTTCATTTTTGACAACCTCATCTGGTTCTTCATATTTTTTTAATTCAATTTTTGGTGCTGGCATAAACTTTTTAGATACTTGATTTTTTTGAATTTTTTCAATTACTTTTTGAGGGTCAACATCCCCACAAACAACTAAAAACATATTAGAAGGATGATAAAATGTTTTATAACAATGCATTAAATCTTCTTTAGTTGTTCTTTGAACATCAGCCATTTCTCCCCCAACTGATAAACCCATCGGATGAAATTTAAATAAACTAGTTAAAAAAGTTTCATATAGAAAAATAAAATTGTCATCTTGGCGCATTTTTAATTCTTGTAAAATAATTCCTTTTTCTTTTTCAACATTTTCATCAGTTAAATGTGGTTCTTGCACATAATTTAATAAAAAATTAAGGTTTTTATTAAAATTATCCGGTCCGACAAAATAATAAGTTGTTCGATCATGACCAGTTGAAGCATTACAATAAGCGCCATTTTTATGAAAAAAATCAAACACTGATTCTTTTTCATATTCAAATAATTTATGTTCTAAAAAATGAGCGATTCCCGATGGTGTTTTAATAAAATCTGTTTCGTTTTTTGTTTTAAACTCTAAATGATTTGAACCATATTTAGCGGAAAAAGAAGCTAATTTGTTCGCAAAAGACGTTGGAAAAACAAAAACTTCCAAACCATTTGGTAGTTTTTCATAATAATATTTAATGTCAATTCCTTTAATTTGCTTTTCCATCATTAACCCCCTTTAAAAAATAAGTTGTGTCTAACTCTAAACAATTTGCAACTGCAACTAAATCTGAGATTTTTGTTTCTTTTATCATTTGTTTTATTTTAGTATTAGAATAAAAACCATAATACTTTTCAGCATAAACCCGATTAACAATTGAGCGCATTTGATCATTCATAGTTTTTAACTCATTTAAACTTTTTTTCTGAGCATCTTTTAATTCTTTTTCCGTGATATTGCCCGCTTGTAAATCAGCTAATTGTTGTTTAATTATTTTTTTGACATCTGGATATTTATCAACATCAATACCAGCATTAACTGAAACTAAACCTTTATAATAATTGTAATTTGAGCGCACACTATAGGCTAATGAATTATTTTCTCGAACATTGATAAACAAACGCGAATTACTACTTCCGCCCAAAATATCATCTAACAATTCAACATGAATATATTGCTTTTTTAAATCAGCTAACTTTAGTTTATAAAGCATCACCAGTTTTGATTGGGAAAAATCTTTTTCTTCGATAATTTCTTGTTCTTTTACTGTCGGAAAATGACAAACTGGTGCCATTTTTTTTCTTCTCCGCTTAGAAATGCGCTGTTTAAAATATTCAACAATTTGTTCATCAACATCACCAACAATAGTGATATCTAAAAGATCATTAGCGATCATTTCCAAATAAGTTTGATAAACCTCTTCTTTGGTTAATTTTTGTAATTTTTGGTAATTTTTTTCTTGATTAAACATCTCATAACCAGCATTAATTAAAGCCATTATATTCGAATAAGATTCAGGATCCTCTAGCGCAGCATCAATATTACTTTTTATTTTTTTCTGCGCTAATTTAAATTCTTTATCACGAAAGTTTTCAATTGGATTAAAGATTAATTCCATAAAAAAATCTAAACATTTTTGATGATGACCTTTTTTTAAATACAATTCATTAATAAAGGTTGTTTCAAAATTAATAATTGAGTTTTCCCCAAGAATGGGAATAGTATATCCTTTGATATTTTGGGAATAATTATCTTCTTTTTTTTCACCAATTTTTTTTCGACTTGGATATTTTTTTGAAGCTTCTAACAATATTTTGGATAAAACTTCTCGTTCAACTTGTTGGTCGATTTTATTCCGCGTAAAACGCATATTAACTTTAACTTGGCGAAATTTATCAGTTCTTATTAAGTTAATATCATAACCATTAAAGCGATAGGTTTTTTTTCTCATAAATCAACCACCGTTTCTAACACTACTTCCATCATTTCCGTAAATTTTTGTTCTCGTTCTTGACTAGTAGTTTGTTCATTAGTTACTAAACTATCGGATACAGTTAACAAACAAGCCGCTTTTTTATTAAGTACTTTAGCATTATGAAACAATGCAAATGTTTCCATTTCAACTCCCAAACACCCCTTTTGCTGAAGTTCTAAATAGTTTTTAGCATTGTAAAAGGCTTCGGCACAAAAAATACGGCCTACAAAATAATTTTCATTTTTAATTTTTTTCTCAATTTTATAGTTCAATAACTTATCAGCTTTTATTACATTTTCGGGGTTATTATCTTGCTCTTTAGCATAATTTGATTCAGAATAACTTTCAGTTACTAAAATTAAATCATATAATTCAATTTTGGCATCATATGAACCACAAGAACCAACCCGAATAATATTTTCAACTTCATAAAATGTAAATAATTCATAAGAATAAATTCCCATACTCGGAATTCCCATTCCCGATGCCATCACCGTTACTTCTTGATCACGATAATAGCCCGTATAAACACTAATTCCCCGAACATTACTAACTACTCGATAATTTTTTAAATAATTATCCGCAATAAATTTTGCTCGCAGGGGGTCACCAGGCATAATTACTGTTTTCGATATTTCTCCTTTTTTAGCACTAATATGTGGGGTCATTTTATCAACTCCTTCTTAACATTGTATCATAATAATGGCTTTAAATATTCCCCGGTATAACTTTTTTTATTTTTACTTACTTCTTCTGGGGTGCCAATGGCGATTACTTCGCCACCTTTTTCGCCCCCTTCTGGACCTAAATCAATAATATGATCAGCAACTTTAATCACATCTAAATTATGTTCAATCACAACAACAGTATCACCATGATCAACAATGCGATTTAAAATATTTAGTAGTTTTTTAATATCTTCAGAATGCAAGCCCGTTGTTGGTTCATCTAAAATAAATAAAGTTTTGCCAGTTGGTTTTTTTTGTAGTTCTTTGGCTAGTTTAACCCGACCTGCTTCACCACCAGATAAGGTTGGTGCACTTTGGCCTAGTTTAATATACGAAAGCCCAACATCAATCAACATTTGTAATTTCTTTTTTACTTTCGGAATGTTTTTAAAAAATTCAATGGCTTCAGCAACGCGCATTTCTAAGACATCATGAATATTTTTATTTTTATATTTTATTTCTAATGTTTCGCGATTATATCTTGTCCCCCGACATACTTCACAAGGAACATAAACATCCGGTAGAAAATGCATTTCAATTTTTTTAACGCCATCGCCACGACAAGCTTCGCAACGACCACCTTTAACATTAAAAGAAAATCGCCCTTTTAAATAGCCCCGTCTTTTAGCTTCTTTAGTTAATGCAAAAACATCACGAATATCATCAAACACACTAGTATAAGTTGCTGGATTACTCCGCGGAGTTCGACCAATGGGCTCTTGGGTGATGGCAACTAATTTATCAATGTTTTCATCACCAATTATTTTTTTATGCAAACCAGCTTTTTCTTTCATTTTATAAATATTATTGGCAATTCCTTTATATAATATTTCGTTAATTAAACTACTTTTTCCACTGCCACTAACACCAGTAACGGCAATAAATTTTCCTAATGGAAATTTAACATTTAGGTTTTTTAAATTATTGGCTTTAGCACCTTTGATTTCAACAAATAATTTATTACCAGCTCTTCTTTTTTTTGGAACTGCTATTTCTTCTTTGCCACTTAAATAACGACCGGTTATACTTTTAGTATTTTTTTTGACTTCATTCGGTGTTCCTACAGCCACAATCCTGCCTCCATCATCACCGGCTCCGGGTCCAATATCAACTAAATAGTCACTAGATAACATAGTTTCAATATCATGCTCAATTACAATCAAACTATTGCCCAAATCGCGCATTTTTTTTAAAGAGGTAATTAGTCTTTGATTATCACGTTGGTGCAAACCAATACTTGGTTCGTCTAGAACATATAAAACGCCAGTTAATTGTGAACCAATTTGCGTTGCTAAACGAATTCTTTGTGATTCACCACCACTTAAAGTAGCAGCACTCCTTGCTAAGGTCAAATAATCTAAACCAACATTGATTAAAAAAGAAAGTCTGGCCTTTATTTCTTTTAAAATTAATTCTGAAATGGCTTTTTCTTCTTTTTTTAATTTTAGGTTTTCTAAAAAATCTTTTGTTTCAATAATGCTCATGTTAGTTAATTCATAAATATTTTTTTTATAAACTAAGACAGATAAAATTGCGGGATTTAACCTGGCACCTTGACAAGTTGGACAAATGTATTCGCGCATATATTGTTCAATCCATTCGCGAATCCAGCTGCTTTGCGTTTCAATATAACGTCTTTCTAAATTTTTAATCACACCTTCATAGTAGTTTTTACTATAATGCACATTGCCCGATTTAGATTGATATTTAAAATTTAATTCATCTTTTGAACCATAAAAAATAATATCAGTTTCTGCTTTTTTTAAATTTTTAAATGGTTTATCCATATCAATATCATAATATTCACATGCTGTTTTTAACCAAACATAATAACTATTATTATTATTGATCACCGAAATTGCACCTTCATTTAAACTTAATTCTTTATTTGGCACTAATAGGTCTGGATCAATAATTAATTTATTTCCTAAACCATTACAATCTGGACAAGCTCCATAAGGGGCGTTAAAGGAAAAATGGTTTGGTTGTAATAAACCTATTGAATAATCACAATGGGGACAGGCATATGTTTCACTCATGACCATATTTTCCTGACCATAACGAATAATTACTTTCCCTTCACTTAGTTTTAAAGCTGTTTCAATTGATTCATATAAGCGACTGCGGATATTTTCTTTTAGAACTAGCCGATCAATCACAATGCTAATGGTATGTTTTTTATTTTTTTCTAATTCCGGTAATTGATCAACATATTCTTGTTCATCAATTAAAAACCGAACATAGCCATCTTTTTTTAGCTTTTCTAGTAAATCTTTATGGGTTCCTTTATTACCACTAACAACTGGTGCTAAAACTTTAATTTTGGTATTTAAGGGTATTTTTAAAACTTGTTCAGTCATTTCTTCTATTGTTTGCGAACTGATTGGAATATGATGATTAGGACAGTAGGGAACGCCAATTCTGGCATATAAAAGCCGTAAATAATCATATATTTCCGTAATTGTTCCAACCGTACTACGAGGATTTTTACTAGTTGTTTTTTGATCAATGCTAATGGCGGGACTTAAACCTTCAATACTATCCACATTTGGTTTTTCCATGCCACCTAAAAACTGCCTCGCATAAGCGCTTAGGCTTTCAACATAACGTCGCTGACCTTCAGCATAAATAGTGTCAAATGCTAAACTGCTTTTACCACTACCACTAACACCGGTCATGACAATAAATTTATTTTTAGGAAGCGTAATATTTATGTTTTTTAAATTATGTTCTTTTGCTCCCTTAATTATTATTTTATCCATACTTCACCTACTTAATTTTTTTATCACTCCAATATTATATCATAAGAATAAAAAAAGAGCATTACGCTCTTACTTTAAATAACTTCTAATATTTTTTTATTCAATTAAAATTATTGCTTCATATACTTTATCTTGAACTGGAAACCATGCCTCGACAACAATATTTAGATTATTATTTTCATCAATAAAATAGCCTGAAAGGTTGTGTAAATAACTTTGATAAGTATTATCAATTTCTTGAGAAAAATCAGTTCCTTCTTTTATTCTATAAAATAAAAATTCATTTAAATGTCGATAAATATGATCATCAACTAATCGCAAAACTGCTTCTTCATCAGTATAAATACTTTCAATCGCTTTTCTGACCTTTTCATCAATATTATCTGATGAAAAACCTAATAATTCATAAACCTCTTCATATGTTAATAACTCACCTGTATTTAAATCAAAATTATACGTAAGCGAAAAAAAGAAACAATCATACATGCCGTGAAGTCTAAAATTCACAACAACAGATAAAACATTTTCATATACATGACTTCTGTACTCACTATAAGACGCTTCAAGTGCGGCATGGCGATCTATACTATTATCATCATACCATTTGGGAAATTGAGCATTAATACGATTATCAAATTGTTTTTGAATTTCTTCATTTGCTAAATTAGCGGCTTCACTATCAATATTAAAATATGGTAATTCCAGCCTACTGACAATTTTTTTTATATCTTCAAAGAGGTTATATTCTTCACCATCTCTTATCTCTTTTAATCCTTCCGAATTTAATTCCTCCAAAATTTCATCATTAATACTCTCGTTTGCTGTTTGATATAATTTTAACAAATCAGTCGTAACATAATTGGCATCAACAACCCATTTTTTGATATCATTTATATCAGATTGTTCTATATCTTTTTTTTCGGTTTTATTTTCATCAAATTCCTTTTTGCTGTCACAGCCAAAAAACAAATAACCTCCAACAAATCCTAAAACAAGCATTAATCCCATAATTAAAATTATTTTACTTTCATTTGTCTTTTCCTTTGCTTCATTAACCTTTTCCATAAATCCTCCCTACTATTATTATACCATACTTTTTTTTATAAAATTGTTTTATGTAAATTACTTTACATAAAATGACAAATATTGAAAAATAAATTGATTATTCTACTATGCAACGTATTTTTCTTTGTATTATTTTCGTAAAAATTTAATTATTTTTTTAATAAATTCTTTTGGCCTGGACAACAAAACGCATTCCTTCTACTCCATGCACACAAGTTGATAAGGTCAAAATTTGATCATCTTTCGTAATCTGAATATCACGATTAAATTTTGATCTTTTTTGAAACTGCTCGACAGTTGATAAAAAAGATGCATCACTACTAAAATCAGTTACAATATAATGAAAATTAGTACTTGTTTCATAGGCCGCAAATATTTGCCACTCTTGCTCTTCATATAGAGTAGTTAAATACATTATTTCATTTGCTATAAAAAAATCTCGCTCTCTAAATTTATTTAATTGCGTAAACATAATATCATATCTTGATTGATGACCATAAACAATTGTATGCCGATCACTGCCATCACCTTGGTTTCGATAATCCATAAAAATAGCGCCTCTTATTTCTGGTTCTTTTCGAAAATCATGATCTAAATAAAATTGATTATTATCAGTTTTTACTACCGGATAATCAATATTGGTATTTGGAACTTTTATCCAACCAATTATCTCAGAATTAATTTCTAATAATTCTTCAAATTGTTTTAAAATTTCTTTTTCTTCGTTTTTATTTTCTTCTTGTTCTTCATAAAAAATTTTTTTTAAATTATCATCTTTATTTTTAATTGAATATTGAACAATAAAAAAAAGACTAATTATTGTAAGAATTAATACTATAAAACCAATTACAATTGTTTTTTTTTGCATTTAATCACCGTCTAATATTATA
>PWIL01000097.1 GCA_003560455.1 Mollicutes bacterium | reverse complement strand
GCCTTTCAAAAATCAATCTTAGAAAAACAATTAAAAATAAACAATACGTATATTATTCATTTAAATAATAAATATACCTTAAAAGACGAATTAAACTTAAAAGAACTTTTTTTAACTATTAACGTTGATCAAAAAATAGCCGAACTAGAAAATGAAATACCATTATTAAAAAAGCAAGCTAAAGAAATACTTAATGCTAAAGAAGAAGAGTTAGTGGGCTGTGACAATCCAAGCACCTGTCCTTGTCCCGAACTTTGCTTTCCTAGTCTACCCGAATATTCAATTTATGACATTAATCGTTTTACGCAAAGCAAAAAAAAATTAGCCAAACTAAAACAACAAGGAATCTTTAGTATTTACGATATTCCTGATGATTTTCCTTTAAGCGAAATTCAAAAAGAACAAGTCTTAATCGCCAAAAACAAACAAACAATCATTGATAAAGCAGCAATAAAAGAAATATTTACAAACTTTGAACACCCCCTTTACTTTATTGATTATGAAACATTTAATGCGGCCATTCCTAAATATAAAAACTATCATCCTTATGATCATATCCCTTTTCAATGGTCACTGCATATTTTAGAAAAAGATGGTTCAATAAACCATCATGAATTTATTGCAACCAAAGACAAAGACCCAATTCCCGACTTTATCGAAAACCTTAAAAAAGTTTTAAAAAACGAAGGAACGATTATTGTTTGGCATCAACCATTTGAAAAAAACATTAATAAAAAAATGGGTGAAATCCACCCCCAATATCAACCATTTTGCGATCAAATGAATCAGCGAATCTTTGACTTAAAGACAATTTTTTCCGATAATCTGTACGCTGACCCAGCCTTTAAGGGCAGTTGCTCGATAAAAAAAGTTCTTCCGATTATTGTTCCGCATTTATCATATCAAGAATTAGCAATTGGTGAAGGCGCAACCGCCATGATTAAATGGAATGAAATGGTCTTTAAAAACAGCAAAGACGCTCAAAAAATAGAACAAGATTTATTAACATACTGCAAATTAGATACTTATGCAATGGTTGAAATCTTTTTAACCTTGCAAAAAAAGGTTAACTTGTAAAAAAGTTACCTTTTATCTTTTTAAAAAAAGAAAATAAAAAAACATTCACAAAACAATAAAAAACAAATAATAATTTTTTTGTCAATATACTGTGAAAAAGTTGTGTAAATCAAAAAAATTATATATAATTGAAGAGGTGATATTATGGAATATAAAATAACAACTAAAAATGAATTAGAAACAATTGAATTCGCGCAAAATTTAGAAACAGAAAAATTTCCCAATATGGTAATCTGTTTAAACGGCGAATTAGGTAGTGGTAAAACAATTTTTGCTAAAGGCTTTGGTGATGCTATGGGCATTACGGAAGATATAACTTCACCGACCTTTTCAATTATTAAAGAATACGATGGCGAACTGCCATTTTATCATTTAGATGTTTATCGGTTAGATGGTGAAACATCAGGTTTTGATTTAAAAGAATATATTAGTAAAGGTGGTATTGTCATTATCGAATGGGCTGATACAATTAAAGATGACCTCCCAGCTGAAAGATTAGACATTAATATTAAAATTGTTGGTGAAAACAAACGAATTTTAGTTCTTAAACCCAAAGGGGAAAAATATATTGATTTTTGCGAGGCTGTATTGTGAAAGTTTTCTTCCTAAATACAGCTTCTTTTTTTATTCATCTCGCTATCATCAAAGATAACGAGATTCTTTATCAATGTCAAGAAAAAAATGATTCGCAATTATCAGAAAAAATCTTTAATTTAATAGAAAAAACATTCAAAGAAGCTAATACTAAACCAAATGAAATAAAAAAAATCTATGTTGTCAACGGGCCAGGTTCATTTACTGGTATTCGACTTGGTATTACGATTGCAAAAACCTTTGCTTGGCATCAACAAATTCCAATTTGTGAAATTTCAACCATCGCTTTTTTAGCCAGCGGCCAACAAGAAACAGTTGGCATTGTTATTCCTGACAAGCAAGGAATGGGCTATTGCGGGATATATACTAAAAACTTAGAAAAAAAACAAGAATCATATACTAATATAGAGGAATTTAAAAAAAATAATCTACCAATCATTAACTATCAAGAAGAAATTCCCATTGATCTTTTAAAAATAATTAAAAAATATCAAGATCAACAAACTAATGTCCATCAAATAAAAGCTAATTACTTAAAAAAATTAGCCGTTGAAAAGGAGGAAAAATGAAAAAAGACCTCTTTATTTTAGCAATTGAAACAAGTTGTGATGAAACAAGTGTCGCAATCGTCAAAAACGGCTATCAAGAAATAGCTAGTGTTATCATGTCGCAAAGTGAAATTCACAATAAATACGGTGGCGTTGTTCCTGAAATAGCTAGTCGTAATCATGAAATGAATATAACCATCGCTTTAGAAGAACTAGTTTTAAAAAGTGGTTTATTAATTAAAGATGTTGATGCAATCGCCGTTACCCACGGGCCAGGTTTAATTGGCTCATTATTAGTTGGTTTAATGGCTGCTAAAACATTATCATTTTTAAATGATATTCCGATTGTACCAGTTCATCATATTGCCGGACATATATACGCAAGTAATTTAGAAAAACCAATGCAATTTCCGCTATTAACTCTAGTAGTTAGTGGTGGGCATACCGAATTAATTATTATGCAAGAAGATTATTCATTTCAAAAAATTGGTGCGACCTTAGACGATGCAGTTGGTGAAGCATA
This sequence comes from Mollicutes bacterium, assembly GCA_003560455.1. Classification (GTDB taxonomy): domain Bacteria; phylum Bacillota_I; class Bacilli_A; order RF39; family UBA660; genus CSSED10-109M. Next base: position 7,138 of record PWIL01000097.1, on the reverse strand, counting down.
TGATAAAGTCGCCCGCCTCTTAGAAGTGGGCTATCCGGGTGGACCAATTATTGATCAAATGGCCAAAAAAGGTGAAGATACCTATGACCTGCCCCTACCACTTGATGATAAAAGCTATAACTTTAGCTTTAGTGGCTTAAAAAGCGCAGTTAGTAATTTAATCAATAATGAAAAACAAAGAAAAAAAGAAATTAGAAAAAATGATTTAGCAACTTCTTTTCAAAATCGTGTTGTCACTATTTTAGTCAAAAAAACAATGCGCGCCTTAGAAGAACACCAAATAGAATATTTAGTTTTAGCAGGAGGAGTTGCCGCTAATAAACAGTTAAGAAAAGAATTAAAAAAACAATGTCAAGAAAATAATATTGAATTAAGCATTCCTAACTTTGAACATTGTACTGATAATGCAACCATGATTGGTGCGGCTGCCTTTTTCGCCTATAATTTAGGTCATAGTCAAAACAACTTTAAAGCCAAATCAGTAATCGATTTAAACGACAAACCAACAAAAAAGTAAAAAAAACGCCTTTTTTGTCGACAAAAAAGTAAAAAATATTCCTTTTTTGTTGATTAAGGCGCTTTTTTGTGTTAATATGGTGTTGAGGTGACCAAGATGTTTAGACGAAAATTTGAAGAAAAATTGCGTAATTGGCAAGAAAATAACATTAATACCCCTCTTTTAGTAATTGGTGCTCGTCAAGTGGGAAAAACATTTATAATTAATCAATTCTTAAAAGAAAAATATAATGCTTATATTTATATTAATTTTGATGAAGACAAAAACTATGTTTCTTTTTTTGAAAAAGATTATAATCCTGAGAGAATTATAAAAGATATCGAAGCTTATCGAAATGAAAAAATCGATATTGAAAATACAGTTTTCTTTTTTGATGAGGTCCAAAAGAGCGAAAAGTTTATTGCTTCATTGAAATATTTTGCCGAAAGTGAAAAGGCATATAAAATTATTTGTGCCGGTTCGTTATTAGGGGTTAAAATTAATCGTTTTAGTGAGTCTTTTCCGGTTGGAAAAGTTTATTTTGAATATCTGTATCCGATGGATTTTGAGGAGTTTTTATGGGCGATTGATGAAAATGAATTAAATGAAAAAATAACAAGTTCTTTTGAAAAAAATTCAGCATTAATTGAACCATTACACAAAAAAGCTTTGGAATTATATTATCATTACCTGTGTGTCGGCGGCATGCCCCAAGCAATTCTAGAATATAATAATAAAAATCGTGATTTGCTTTTATTTGATCGAGCTGTTCACCGAAATATTATTAGTGCATATTTAGCTGATATGGGAAAATACGCTGAAACTAATCAAGTAGTTAAAACAATGGAGATTTATAATAGCATTCCTCGACAGTTGGCAAAAGAAAATAAGAAATTTATTTATAAAAATGTAAGTGATCGCGCTAAAAGCCAAAATTATTCAAGTTCAATCGCGTGGTTGTTAGATGCGGGTCTATTATTAAAGTGTGTAAAAGTAAATAAGGTTGCTAAACCTTTGAAATTTTATGAAGAAGAATCTTATTTTAAACTTTATTTAAGTGATGTTGGTTTGTTGTGTAATTTATCAGAATTTAGTTTTCGTGACATATTGTCAAAATCAGGCACTGAATTTAGAGGCATTTTAGCCGAAAATTATGTTGCTCAGACGCTACATAGCCAAAACCAGAAGTTATTCTATTTAACTGAAACCCGCTATTTTGAAATTGATTTTTTGATAATGCTAGATGATGAAATTATTCCCATTGAAGTAAAAGCGGATGATAACATTCGCTCGCGGAGTTTAAATACATATATTGAAAAATATAAACCTAATTACGCCATAAGGTTGTCAACAAAAAATTTTGGCCGAAAAAAAATCAGATCAATTCCTTTGTATGCTGTCCATTTATTAAAATAAAGAAATATTGCAAAATATTTCTTTTTTTATGTTATGATTATAAAAGGTGATGACATGTTAAAAAAATTAAATCAGGCACAAAAAGAAGCAGTTCTCTACACTGAAGGCCCCTTATTAGTAATTGCGGGAGCGGGTAGCGGAAAAACAAAAGTTTTAACAACTAAAATAGCTTATCTACTTCAACAAGCAAAAGCACAACCAAATGAAATTCTAGCAATTACTTTTACTAATAAAGCGGCTAAAGAAATGCAAGAACGAGTTCAAGACTTAGTTAACGAAAAAGCCTTACAAATGCAAATTTCGACTTTTCATGCTTTTGGGGTGCGAATTTTTAAAGAAAACTATTTAGAAATGGGCTATGGAAAGAATTTTACTATTTTAGATGCCAATGATAGTTTAACTTTAATTCGTAAAATTTTAAAAGAATTAAACATTGACCCCAAAATGTACAGTCCCAAAGCTATTCGCAATGCAATTAGCAGTTGTAAAAACAATCTCATCACGGCAGAAGAGTATCAAAAATTTGTCACCAACCCCTTTGAAGAAACAGTCCAAAAAGTTTATCAAAAATACCAAACTAAAATTAAAACAAGTAACTCAGTTGATTTTGATGACTTGTTATTTGAACCAATTAAACTATTTCAAAACCAACCCCAAATTCTAAAAAAATATCAACAATTATTTAAATATATTTTAGTTGATGAATACCAAGACACTAATGAAGCCCAATATTTACTCATTAAAAAATTATCCGCTTATTATAAAAACATTTGCGTTGTTGGTGATGAATCACAAGCTATTTATGGTTTTCGTGGCGCAAACTATAAAAACATTTTAAATTTTGAAAAAGATTTTCCAAATAGTAAAGTAGTTATCTTAGAAAAAAACTATCGCTCAACTAAAAACATTTTAAATACTGCCAATAAAATAATTAAAAATAATCTTAATCGCAAAGAAAAAAACTTATGGACTGATAACGATAAAGGAGAAGAAGTAGTTGTTAACTGCTTACCAAACGAAAGATATGAAGCTAATTATATTGTTGATAAAATTGAACAATTACAAAAAGAAGCAGTTAACTTAAATGAAATCGCTATTTTATATCGAACTAATGCGCAATCAAGAGCAATTGAAGAAGCCATTCTCCAAAAAGGATATCCTTACCGCATTGTTGGTAGTATTTACTTTTATAATCGCAAAGAAATTAAGGATTTAATCGCCTATTTAAAATTAATCTATAATCAACATGATAACCTAGCATTACTAAGAGTAATCAATGAACCAAAAAGAGGAATTGGTCAAAAAACAATCCAGGAAATTGAAACCAAAGCCATTCAAAAAAAAACTTCCTTATTTTACGCTATTGATGAGGGTAAAACATTGGTGTTTAAAAATTTAATTATTGAATTACAAAAAATAGCAAACGATGTAAATTTAACTGAATTAATTGAACAAATTTTAAGCAAAACTAATTTAAGACAATCATTAAAAATTGAAAATTCAGCGATGGCTGAAATAAAAATTGAAAATCTTGAAGAATTTAAAACAATTACTAAAGAATTTGAAGAAAAATATGGTATAATATCGTTAGAAGATTTTTTAGCAGAAATCAGTCTTGTATCGGATGTGACCGAATATGGTGAAGAAACACCACAAATTACATTAATGACGATTCACGCTGCTAAAGGATTAGAATTTCAACATGTGTTTCTAGTTGGAATGGAAGAAGGCTTAATGCCGCATAATAATTCATTGGCTGAACCTGAAGAACTTGAAGAAGAGCGACGGTTATGTTATGTAGCCATCACCAGAGCAAAGCAACAGTTATATATTTTATACACCCAAAATCGTACTATTTTTGGTCATCAAAAACCAACAATCGTTAGTCGCTTTATTGATGAAATGGCTTTAAAGGCTAAAAAAATCACAACAAAAGTAAAAAGCGCTAATAACATTGATCATAAGGCAACTTATCAAGTTGGTGAAAAAGTGATATCTCAAAAATATGGACCGGGAATAATTGTCGAAATAAGTGATAAAGTTTTAACCATTGCTTTTAAACATGAAATCAAAAAGTTTATTAAAGGACATAAAAGTATTCAAAAATTATAGGAGGTATTTATGAATTTAAGTTTTTTTGAAGATCTTCTTAAATCATTAGAAGATTTAATGGAAGGTCCGGCGGAATTTTTTTATGCACATTATCAAAATCCGATTATGTGGTTAGTTTTTATGTTTATTGGGTTAGCAGTTTTTAATGTTACATATAATGCATTAGAAAAGGATTAATAATGGATAAAATTACTAAAGCAGTTATTCCAATTGCTGGTTTTGGTACCCGCTTTTTGCCATATACAAAATCAGTTCCCAAAGAAATGCTGCCCATTATTGATACACCAGTAATTCATTTTATTGTTCAAGAAGCAATTGATAGTGGCATTGAAGAAATACTATTTATTATTAATGATCAAAAACAATCGGTCGTTGATTATTTTCAAACTAATCAGCAATTAGAAAAAACTTTAATCGAAAAAAATGAACAAAAAAAACTAAAACAAATACCTCATTTAGAAAAAAAAGTAAAAATAAGTTATTTAAAACAAAAAGAAGCTGTCGGAAGCGGAGCAGCGGTTCGTTTAGCAAAAGATTTTGTTGACAATCAATTTTTTGCTGTTTTATATGGCGATGATCTTTTTTTTGGAAAACCAGTTTTAAAACAACTAATCAATAAACATTATCAAACTAAAACCAGTATTTTGGCCGTTAAAGAAATAGAGCCATCTTTAAAACATTTATACGGTATTATTGAAGAAAAAGATGGCCAAATTCAAAACTTTTTTGAAAAACCAACTTCAAATACAACAGATAGTAATTTAGCAAGTTTAGGTCGTTATATCTTATCACCTAATATCTTTGCTAAAATAACGGAAAAATATCAAAAAGGAAAAGAAATATACTTAACTGATGCTTTTATTCGTTTAATGCAAGAAGAAAAATTTTATATTTGTCAAATTAAAAATAAGCATTATGATACAGGTAGTAAACAAGGATATTTCGAAGTTATTTTAGAAACCGCTACAACTCATAAAGACATTAAAGGAGAATGACGAAAACACATGAAAAACATTAGAAACTTTTCAATTATTGCGCATATTGATCATGGGAAAAGCACTTTAGCAGATCGTATTTTAGAAATAACTGGCGCTATTACTGACCGTCAAAAAAAACAACAATTATTAGACAACATGGAATTAGAACGCGAACGCGGCATTACGATTAAACTAAATGCGGTGCAACTAAATTACCAATATCAAAATGAAAACTATTTATTACATTTAATCGACACGCCAGGACATGTTGATTTTTCCTATGAAGTAAGCCGTAGTTTAGCGGCTTGTGAAGGGGCGCTTTTGATCGTAGATGCGGCTCAAGGCATAGAAGCCCAAACCTTAGCAAATTTTTATCTTGCTTTAGAAAATGATTTAGTTATTATTCCGGTCATTAATAAAATTGATTTACCTAATGCTGATATTGAAACTAGGGAAAATGAATTAATAAATACCCTAGGCTTTAAAAAAGAAGAAATCATTTATGCGAGTGCCAAAACTGGTGAAGGAATTAAGGAAATTATTGAAGCAATTATTGCTAAAATACCATTGCCTAAAAAAACAAGCGATCAATTACAAGCTTTAGTCTTTGACAGTTTTTTTGATCCCTATAAAGGAGTTATTGCCAGCGTTCGTGTTTTCGGTGGACAATTAAAAATTGGTCAACAAATAAAAATGATGGCGACTAATGCAACCTATACAGTTAATAGTGTTGGAATTAACAATCCTTTTCCGGTTGATAAAAAAGTTTTAAATACTGGTGAAGTTGGTTATTTAAATGCGGGAATAAAAAAAATAGACGATGTTTTAGTTGGTGACACAATTACTGATCAGGAAAACCCAGTAGCCAACCCCCTGCCCGGTTATCAACCAATGAAATCAATGGTTTATTGTGGTTTATATCCAATCGAATTAAACAAATATGAGGTTTTAAAAGAAGCATTAGAAAAATTAAAATTAAATGATGCCGCTTTACAATATTCCCAAGAAACATCACAAGCCCTAGGCTTTGGGTTTCGAGTTGGCTTTTTAGGTCTTCTTCATATGGAAATTATTCAAGAACGTTTAAAAAGAGAATTTAATTTAGAATTAATTGCGACAATGCCATCAGTAATTTATCAAGTGATTTTAAATGATGGTCAAATGATTACAATCGACAGTCCAATTAAATTACCTGACCGCACCAAAATTCAAGAAATCCAAGAACCCTATATCAAAGCCAACATTATTGCACCAGCTGATTATATTGGTACAATTATGGAACTATGTCAAAATAAAAGAGGCGAATATCAAACAATTGAATATCTTGATACCAATCGTGTTAACATTTACTACCACCTGCCCCTAGCTGAAATTGTATATGATTTTTTTGAAAAACTAAAAGCAACAACTAAGGGCTATGCATCATTTGACTATGAATTAATGGGCTATTTAAAAAGTGATTTAGTAAAATTAGATATTTTATTAAATGGTGAAGATGTTGATGCTTTAAGTATGATTGTCCATCGTGATTTTGCTCAAAAAAGAGGGCGCTTAATTGTTGATAATTTAAGAGAATTAATTCCCAGGCAACAATTTGAAGTGCCGGTGCAAGCAAGTATTGGTAGTAAAATCATTGCCAGAGCCGATATTAAAGCAATTCGCAAAAATGTTTTGGCTAAATGCTATGGTGGCGATGTTAGTCGAAAAAGAAAATTATTAGAAAAGCAAAAAGAGGGCAAAAAAAAGATGAAAATGGTTGGTAATGTTGAAATTCCCGAAAATGCTTTTTTAGAAGTATTAAGCATTGACAAGAAATAAAAACATTAAATTTGTTTTTCTTCAACCTTTATGATAAAATATAACCAGAAAGAGGTGGTTGGGTGCAAGTTTTATGTGTTAAGGCGAAAAAATATAAAATCTTTGATGAAGAGATAGTATTAGATTTTGTTCCTCAAAATCCCAAGCATGAAATTGATAAGCAATATGAATTATTAGAAATAACTGATAATTTATTTGTTCATAATACAATAGGTATTGTTGGTAAAAATGCCACTGGCAAAACAATGTTATGTGATTTTTTATATCTTGTTTATGATATTCTATCAACAGCACGTGTCAATCATTCATATCAATTAAT
>PWIL01000016.1 GCA_003560455.1 Mollicutes bacterium | reverse complement strand
TACTACTGTTTCAAATTTTAACATATTTTCCAGGTATTAATTCGTTTATTCTGGTTTGTATAAAAAAATATATACCACAAAAATTAATTCATATAATTCCTTAATAGTTTCAGGGCTAAAACTCCTTTTTGAGTTCCTTTTTTCTCAATAAAATTCTCCCCCACCCCAAAACTTCACCAATAACCAAAACTTATTCACAAATTTTACATCTGTGGGTTTGGGCATGAAGAATATAAGGCATATAAGGTTATTTAAGTCAAACAAGAAAATGAGAAAGTGGAAAAATAAGAAAGTAAGGAAGCTCATGTCCGGATACCGGTGCCGGAACCTGCCGGAAAATCACAACGTGATTTTAAAACTGCGTCTCTGCTGCTCTGCGAGAAATTAACATTCGTGCGTTTGACTTCGTCGAGCTCAGCTTGGTTTCGGTTGTGGCTTTTTACCATGTAAGAAAGTAGGAAAGTAGGAAAGTAAGAAAATAAGAAAATAAGGGTGTTGGTGCAAATGCTGGTGCCGGAACCTGCCGGAAAATCACAACGTGATTTTTAAAACTGCGTCTCTGCTGCTCTGCGAGAAATTAACATTCGTGCGTTTGACTTCGTCGAGCTCAGCTTTGCTTCGGTTGTATCAATAAAAAATTCCGGGCACGAACTGCAGTCGTACCCGGAAATTAAATTTTCCTAAACTTCTAAACCCTGGCTATCAATTGCATCCGCAGCTACCTCCATTCTGTGCTCCTTCATGCCAAAGCACGCGGAAGCCGGCATTTTCCTGGTCTTCAAAATAATCGATGGTGGCATTTTCTGCCACAGATTCTGCGCCGGGGTCTACCACCACTTTAAGGCCGTTGAAATCACGAGCCTGAAGTTCGGTTTTCGAAAGATCGGCAATTTCAATTCCCAGTTGGTTGGATGAACAGCACCCGCCACTTTGGGCAAATACACGCAGGGCAGCCTTTTCAGGCATATCAGGTGCGTTAAGGATCTGTTTGAGTTCTGTTATGGCTTTATCGGTTATGATTAACATGATTTTCTTTTTTTGTTATTAGCGTTGCAAGGGTAACAACGATCGGGGAAGTTTGTTGAGTAACCAAAAGGGGTTTTGCAGCTAATGGTAAACATTGCTGAAAATAAGAATGTTAGCGAAAAGGTTGCAGGCTTTAAATATCCTGTTCCCTGTTTTTTCTATGAAAAGTCATTCTTTCTGTATCCTGCCAGTTTTCGCCATGGTTGAGCGAACGTTTTCTTTCCACTACAAATGATTTGTCATCTGAAAAGTTGAAAATAAACTGCATATAGGGTTGCTGGGCGTTAGCGCCGGCAGAGGTTTCATTCTGCTCTGGTTCGGGAAGATTGTCAAATACTAGCGATCCGTCAAGAAATGATCCGTTGAATAATTCGGTGGTTGAATAGAATTCGTTGTACACCACAAGCTGGTAGCTGTCTGTACGTCGGTTGTAGTTGACAGTAAAAGAAGTGGTAACCGGAAAGTTAACTTCGTAGGAAATACTGCCTTGCAGACCTTCACCGGGTAGTTTTTCAAATCCGGATGAAACCGTGTCGACCACCTGCCAGTTGCCCGCCCTGTTTATCATTTCCACCTGAACATCCCACAATCCGGCCATGTGCGTTATCTTTTCCATGTGCGGGCATGGGGGCATTCTGAAAACCTGGCTATCGAAAGCCGGATTGATGATAACTTCTTCTATTACGGTTACCCTGTGGCGGGTGCGGAAGGTTTGTTCCACGTAATGGGGTAACAGCAACCCGTTTACTTCCCTGTAATCATCGTAATAGGCCTCAGCCTCCAGGGGAAAAGCAAAGTCAACCCACGGTGTAATGCTTTTGTACACCAGGTAAGTTTGTGTATCGATGAACCAGGTTTCTGCGCTCATGTCAGGCCGGGTAAGGGTAAGCACATACATTTCCAAACCGTCAACTTCTTCTTTGCCTTGAAAATCTACCCGTAGCCCCCTTTCTTCCCACCTGTAAAAGGGAGAAAAGAATTCGGCCTTTTGCATGATTACATGCCGTTCAGCTTTGTTTATTTTTCGTGGGAAATCAAAACCCTGCCACGGGTCGATGGTCCAGAATGTTGTGCCGTCGTATCCTTCGTGCACCCTGTGTTTGCCAAGGTTAAAGCTGGAAAAGAATTCTCCTCCGGCTGTTTTCAGGGTGTAAAAATCATGCACTTCACTGAAACTTGTAAATCGGCCTTTGAGTTCCAGGGCTTCAACAACATTCCAGTTCTCTTTTCCGCCATGGGCTTCAATGTGCCTGCTGATAATTTCTTCAGGGGTTTTGTCAAACTTTTCTGTTTCGCTGCTAAAAGTTGCCAACCAGGGCAATAACAACAACATCAGACTACATGTATACTTTTTCATATTCGGTTCAGATTATAGATTATCAACCTTTTGTGTTGCAGGTTCAAGGATCCGGAAACTGGCAATGCGGGTATGGTTTCTTACAAAGAGTTTTCCGTTGGCATAGGATGGTGCGGTCCAT
>PWIL01000054.1 GCA_003560455.1 Mollicutes bacterium | reverse complement strand
TCTCTCTCCAAAAGCGAGAGGCGTTGCGATACAATCCGGCCGCGGTGTCTTCGAGCACATCCAATCGACGCGAAGAGCGGAACACGTCGAAGAATCCCGAACGGTTCAAGGTCAGATTGTGTTCGCACTTGGCATGCTGAAAGAAATCACGCCCGCTCTCGAAACTTGATGATGCGTCAGATTCTCCGGTCGGGCACCGTTCTCGCCAAATTGTCCCGGGCAGATCATTACGATCTGCTTCCCGCAGGCCGTCAGGAGGGCAGATGCGAGCCGTGGTCGACGTATTTCCTGAACGCGGTGATCCGCCAATGCGAGAATGTGCTTGCTCGCGCGGAGCGCGTTCTCTATTTCGGCAAGCAGAAGGACTAGCCTGTCGGACTTTGAACAATCGTGAAAATGCAGTCTGCTCGAACCATACGGGGGCACTCTTTGGCGGGGACGGTACGCACCGCGACATAGCCGCCGTGCGCGACACCATCCTTCATAGATTCCACCGCAATTCACAGGATTAATGTTCATGACCGCTGTCACATGGGTTGGGATTTTGATCTGTTTGTCGCAGTCCGCCATGTTGTCCGGCCTGAATCTGGCCTTGTTCTCTTTGAGCAAGCTGGAACTCGAAGTCGAGGCCAAAAAACAGAACGAGCAAGCCCGCCGGGTCTTGAAACTGCGCGAGGATTCCAATTTCGCGCTGGTCACCATTCTCTGGGGCAATGTGGGCGTGAATGTCCTGCTTGCGCTCCTGTCTAATTCGATTCTAACGGGCGTGATCGCCTTCCTCTTCTCCACAGTGGTGATCACCGTATTCGCGGAAATTATTCCGCAAGCCTATTTCTCGCGCAATGCATTGAAGGTCGTCTCGCTTCTTGTACCCGTTCTGCGCGTGTATCAATATGCCCTCTACCCCATCACGCGCCCGACCGCCTGGGCGCTCGACCAATGGCTGGGCAACGAAGGCATTCGCTACTTTCGCGAACGCGATCTGCGCAGCCTGATCCGACTGCACATGGAAGCGGCTGAAACCGACATCGCCCGCATGGAAGGTCAGGGCGCACTGAACTTTCTCGAAGTGGACGATGTTCCACTTGAAGAGGAAGGCGAACCCATCGATCCGAAAAGCGTTATTGAACTTCCCTTCAAGGAAGGGCGTCCTCAATTCCCGAAGTTCGAACCGTCAGTGGGCGATCCCTTTCTCCGAAAGATCAGTTTGTCTGGCAAGAGTTGGACTATCGTCACGGATCAGGACGGCCGGCCCCGTCGCGTATTGCGTACCGGCGACTTTCTACGCGATGCGCTCTTTACTCAGGCCCGATTCAATCCGAACTGTCATTGTCACAAACCCATTATTGTCGAGGAAGCGGGCCGCAAACTAGGCGGCCTCATCCCGCGTTTCCGCATCCGTTCGGACAACGAGGGGGAGGATGTGATCGAAAACGATGTGATTCTGTTGTGGACCGACGCTGCCGGCCGCATCATCACCGGACGGGACATTCTTGGCCGTCTGCTGCTGAAAATTGCGCGGTGTGCTGGCTCACCAACGTCATCTACACATGGTCGAACCGCAGATCATGAATACTGAAACATTATTTCTGCTACGTCCCGACTCGTCCCGGTGACAACATTAACTGGACGTTCGGCCTTGGTGAGCAGCCGCAGGACATGCTTCCGACGTGGCTGTATCTCATGCTGATTATGATCGCCTATCCGGTTCTCATGTACCTGGCGACTGGAAGAAGATGATGAATACACCATTTACTGGGGTGGTGAATGGCAGATGGCCGGCAATGTCTACAGCGATTTTGCTTCCACTGCTCTTTTGCCACACCTCCCGGAAAGATCTTCCGAAATAAATGATCGTACGCTTACGGCGTCGGGCTTCGCCAGATAAATTTAAAGCTGACAGGGATTGCAGGGATGGGCATGATGATTTGACGTGAAGCGAGCGCTTATCTATTTAGGCGGTTTGGTCGGGGCAGGACTGGCGTATGCTCTCCTGCCGGAGATGATTGGCGAACTGGAAAGGCGTGCGGCGGCAATCTTTGTTTTTGCCGCCGTCTTCTGGGCGAGCCGTGTGATACCGCTTTTTGCGACCTCTCTCCTGGTGGTGATCGCCTGCATTCTGCTGCTTGCCGAGGATGGCGGATTCGCCCGGGCCGGTGGAATCGAGGCCAACCGTTTCCTGGCGGAGTTCGGCTCCGATATTCTCATGCTCTTTCTTGGCGGGTTGGCCCTCTCGGTGGCGCTCAGCAAGCATGGGCTCGACAAGGCGATCGCCACGCGGGTCCTTCAGCCGTTCACCCGCCGGCCGCTGGTTTTGATCTACGCGGTTATGGCGATCACCGCCTTTTTCTCGATGTGGATGTCGAATACCGCGACCACGGCAATGATGCTCGCGATTGTCGCCTCACTCCTGCGCGGGGTGCCGAGAGAGAATCGCTTTGGCGCCGGGCTGGTGTTGGCTGTCGCGCTGGGAGCGAACATCGGCGGCATTGGCACCCCGATCGGAACACC
>PWIL01000147.1 GCA_003560455.1 Mollicutes bacterium | reverse complement strand
TATATTCAGGTCATCTCTTAAATAATATTGCAGGTCACTTTCTACACCAGGTCCGCGCAAAAACATGCCCCCGGTATTATGATGGGTGAGTGCACCGGCAATATTGGGGTGTGCAACTACAAAGTCGCGGACTGCCCTGGACTCAGGGAGCGAAAAAGGATAATGGTAAGAGCCGCGTTGTACATAATCGGGTTGCCAGTTCCAGCCCCAATCCCGGTTGTGGTCGTAATAACCCACGTCGCGGTCTTCGTTGAGCCGGCCGTCACCGTCGCGATCTATTCCTTCCCATCCAAGGATTTCCCATTCGCCAAATTCGCCGGGTTGTGCACGAATCATTCTTCGGGGATCATCGGGGTCTTCTTTCCATTGGCCGAAGGAATTGCGGCGGCGCATCTGGGTAATGTGTCCATCACCATTCAGGTCATCAAAGCCATCCTCGCCCACCTCTCCATCGCCGTCATCATCGAGGGGCATGGTACCACTACGTGGTGAACTGTAGGTATTGGGCTGGTTCATGTAGTATTCGCGGCCATCAGGGTTCATGACCGGAAGGATGTAAAACACTTTGTCATTGAGTAATTCAGTAATAAAAGCATTTTTGTTGTAATTCTCCAGCAGGTACCAGGCCGTATAAAGTGATACTTCGGCAGCCTGGATTTCGTTGGCATGGATATTTCCATCGATCCAGAAAGCCGGTTTTTCCTGGTGCGGTTTATTCGTATGATTGGTAATGGTAAGCAGCCAGAGATTACGCTCTTCATAGCTTTTACCGATTGATTCCAGCGTAACCAGATCAGGGTGGGCCTTTAGAAGTTGCTGATAAATATCGTACAGACCTTCGTTGGTGTAGTAACGATTCCAGCTTATCTGAACTTTGGGATTAACCGGTGTTCCTGATGCTTTAAAGAAGTTCTCTATGGCACGACCATCCTGCTCCTGTGCCAGGGCCGGCAGCAAGAAAATAATAAGTGTAATAGAAGTAATGATTCGGTTCATATTGTATTGTTTTTGGTCATCCGGGTAGGACTGCAGTTCCTGCCCGGATTGAATTTTGTTCTTTCTTAGTCCGGAAGCGGGCTGAAGCCGCAGCCGGACTGAATTATCATTCGGGTAGGACCAAGGTTCATGCCCGGATTAAGCTTACATATTTTTTATTACAACACCTCCCTTGGCACTATCCACCTTAACAGAAATATTACCGCTATCTTCCACAATCCATTTTACCGTTATGGTACTCATTCCAGGAATATTTTCCACTTCAATTACAGAGGGATTGACATTTTGATCTTCCACCACATTCAAATCGCGGTTGATTACTCTCATACCGGCCAGAACATTTGCTCCTTCCAGGGAAATGTAATTGGGTCGTTCAATATTAAACTTCAGGTCAATTCCGGCATGGGTTGGAATCATACGGGTATTGGCCACTACAGCTATCACTTCGCGCAGACCGCCACCCAGATCTTTGGCAGTAAGCTCAACTATTTCCAGTTTTGGGGTGTGGTAAGCATGGAAAAGTGTGAAAGCCGTAAGGCGGTGCAATTCCTGCTCGAGTAGAAAACCCGGATTGTTGCGAATGTAGTTTTTCTTAAAACCACCGATCTGGATTTTTCCAAACTGGGGGTGATCATAATCTTCCCAGGGCACAAAGGCATCTTCAAACAGCAGGTACCTGTCAAAAGTAAACCAGTCTTCCCCGAATCCTCCCGACCATCCTTCTGGCTTTTCATTAAAAAGATAATATCTTGAAAACATTTCAGAAGTAAAGGTGAACACTCCCCTCATCATATGAAACCAGTCGATTTGGCCACCATAAACCGTATACAGGTCCTGGTGCACAATGAAGTAGTCATAACCGGGAATGATCCTTTCGCCCATTTCACCCAATGCATCATATACCCGGATATCCTGCGGCAGATAATATTGCGAATCCTCGGCAGCGCCAGGACCTCGCAACAACATACCGCCGGTATTATGGTGTGTAATGGAGCCTGCTATGTTGGGATGTTTGATCACAAAATCGCGCAAGGCTCTTGTTTCGGGCAGTGAAAACGGGTAAAGATATGCCCCCCGTTGCACATAATCGGGTTGCCAGTTCCAGCCCCAGTCGCGGTTATGGTCGTAATAGCCCACATCACGATCTTCATTTAGTCTGCCATCGCCATCACGATCTATACCTTCCCAGCCCAGCAATTCCCATTCACCAAATTCACCCGGTGGGGCCATAATCATTCTGCGGGCATCATTTGGATCTGTGCGCCACTGTCCGTATGGATTCTTTCGACGCATTTGTGTGATGTGGCCATCGCCATTCAAATCGTCAAATCCATCCTCTCCTGCCAGTCCGTCTCCATCATCGTCCAGGGGCATGGTGCCGCTTCTTGGACTGCTCATGGTATTCGGTTGGTTCATGTAATACTCACGCCCATCAGGGTTCATTACAGGAAGGATATAAAAAACCTTGTCATCGAGCAGATTGGTAATAAAATCATTTTTTCCATAGTTTTCAACCAG
>PWIL01000112.1 GCA_003560455.1 Mollicutes bacterium | reverse complement strand
AGAACAAAATATGCAACATCTGTGGGTGTTATTTTATTGCTCCATGCCACCATTTCTGTAATGGTTTCATTGGTTGAATGACCAATGCCTGTTATGACCGGCAGTGGAAATAATGCAACCTCCCGTGCAAGCTTGTAATCATCGTAACAGCTTAACCCAATGTCGCCACCACCCCCTCTTATAATGGCAACCATATCAAAGCGGGAAAAAGTTTTTTTAATGATCCGCAGCTGCGCCAGGATGCCCTCAACGGCCTTATCTCCCTGGAGCACTGAAGGGAACAGGTAATGCCAGATGTGGTACCGATCGGATTTTGATGTAATAATATTCAGGAAGTCATGGTATCCTTTGCTGGTTTCAACAGAAATAACGGCTATTCTTTTGGGAAGCAACGCAATGGGAAGTTCTTTATTTCTGCCAAAAACACCTTCCTCCCTGAGCTTTTCTATGGTCCTGGTTTTCTCAAGGGCCATTTCTCCCAAGGTAAAAGCCGGTTCTATTTCATGAACCTGAAGAGAAAGACCATATACTGGATGGTATGTAACCGAAGCCCTGAAAAGGATTGAAATACCTTCTCTCAGTTTATCGCCTGTAACCTCGGCAAACAGCCGGTTAAGCCTGCTGTAATCAGTTGCCCATATGGTAGCGCGCATTTGGGCATGAATTACATTACCTGATTTTTCAACCAATTCGGGGTAGCAATGACCACTACGGGGATAGTAGTTGAGCTTTGCAATTTCTGCTTTGATCCAATAGGTATTGGTGTAGGCACGTTCTATAACTGAGCGAAGACTTTTACCTAAATCGGACAGAGAGTATATTTTCCGGGTATCGTCTGTCATAGTAACAACTAATGGATTAAAAAGCTATTATTTGCCTTACAATTTGAGCTTCTCGATTATCTTAGTAATATCATTGGTTTTAAAAGGTTTGGATATATAATTATCCATTCCTGCCCGCATATATTTTTCCCGGTCTATATCCAAAACATTGGCACTTAACCCAATTATCGGCGGGGGATTCTGACATTGGGTCTTAATAAGTTTTGTGGCTTCAATGCCATCCATCACAGGCATCTGTACATCCATCAAAACCAGGTCGAATTTATCAGTTTTGCAAATGTCAAATGCCTCCTGACCGTTGGATACTGCAACAACTTCATGCCCAATAGAATTGAGCATGAGCGAGATTACTTTTTTATTAATGAGCTTGTCCTCGGCAAGAAGAATTTTCAGGCCAGGGGATTTTTTTACATCTGACGCAACATCCGGGGATGTAGAAATATAGTCCATTACCTGTATTTTGGCTTTAAAAGTAAACCAAAAACAACTTCCTTTGCCCGGTTCACTATCTAAACCCGCTTCACCTCCCAGCAGCACCGATAATTCTTTACAGATAGTCAAACCAAGTCCTGTTCCTTGTATGTTCATTTCTTCATTTTGCATTTGAAGCTGAGAGAAGGGGTTAAAAAGATTTTTCTTTAATTCCTGATGAATCCCGGGCCCATCATCTATCACCTGAATCTTAACTCTTATCCTCTCATTATCCAATCTGTCATCAACTGTTGCAATGAGTTTTACAACCCCTTTCTCTGCATACTTAACTGCGTTTGAAAGCAGGTTGCTGATTATCTGGAAAACCCTTTGCTTATCAGTATTGATATATTCCGGCAGTTTATCAAATCCTTCCACCACAAGTTTTAAGGGTCTTTTACATATGCTGTTGAAGAATTTTTCAGCTCTTGAGCCAAGTTCTGAAGGTGAGAATGTAACGGGGTTCATGATTATTTTTCCTGCTTCTATTTTGGAAAAATCAAGAACTTCATTGGTAGTATTTATAAGACTTTCAACAGAGAAACTTAAGGTTTCTAAATAGTCTTTCTGAACAGGGTCAAGTGAAGTCTTTCCCAGCAGTTCCGAAATTCCTTCAATTGCTGTAAGGGGAGTACGTATCTCATGACTCATTTGCGCAAGAAAATCTCTTTTAAAGTTGGCTGATTCGTGTGCAATTAATATTTCTTGCCGGAGCTGTTCATTTATTTTTTTCTCTGTAATATCTTTAATAATCCCCACCAGCCGTTCGTTGTCCGGGTCATATTCGGCCAATGAATGAATATATCTGATTTCTCCATCGCTGGCTCGTTTGATACGATACTCAACATCGTAGGGTTTACCCTTTTCAATGTGCTCTTTAACTGCATGGTCGATAATCGGCCTGTATTGTTCGAGAACCATTGCTTTAACATCTTCAATAAGCATACATTCCTGATCGACACCATAAATTTTCAGGGCTTCTTCAGATGCTGTTGCCAGCCCATCATTATAATTAAATTCCCAGCTTCCGATATTGGCAATTTTATGAGCCTGTTTAAGACGGGTTTCACTTTGCTTGAGCTTAGCAAGAAATTGTTCTCTCTGAACATGCATTTCATAGCGGGCCATGGCTTCTTTTACGGCAAATGGAAGCCTTTTTATTCTTTCCTTAAGAATGTAATCAGTAGCTCCTGACTTAAGACAGTTTACTGCAGTT
>PWIL01000106.1 GCA_003560455.1 Mollicutes bacterium | reverse complement strand
TAATTAAACTGGGTCCTAATACTTGCTCATAAATATAATGAATTTTATTTTTTTCAGTTAATTTTTCAATATACTTTAAACATTGATAACGATTTAAATCTTCTAAATATTCCATAAATTGCTGTTGTTCTTTTTTCATTTTATTCCTACCTTTCTTTTATATTTTGCTAAATTACTAGCAACAATTGCAAAATCATGAACAATTCCAACAATAGTAACTAGATAAACAATTATTAAAATAATTTTTAAAGATTGATTGTTATTATTATATATTTTATTAATAAAGCTTTTCCTACTTGACCGATAATAAAAATAAATAAAATTAACCATGGCCATAAAAATTATTGAGCCTATCCCAATTGAAAAAACATCAAGGTCATTAGTATCTGACCAAATTCCAATCTTTTGCAATTTTGCTTCGGCCTGTTTTATTTGTAATTTTTCGGTATATTTATAATCACCATATAGATAAGCTACTTCCCCTAGCCCCTCTTCAATTATTAAAGATTGTAGTAAAACATCATCAACAAAAATCCAAGCTAATAACCTATCATAACGATCGTAACGATCACTATTTTCATCAAATTCTAACCGAATTTCATTTGCATCTTTTAATTTTTGACAAGTAAAATCACTTGCTTCTTGACCAAAGGGTTCGCGACCTTTTTGCGGATGATTTGTTTCCGGTGTATCAATTGCTAAAAACCTTACTGATTCAGAACCTTTTTCCGTAAAAAAACGAGCCGTATCACCATCAATACAACGGTCTAATTCGACTACTTTTGCATTAACGATTATCGGACAATAAATAATTAAAATTAAAATTAAATAAATTTTTTTCATGTTTTTCGACTAAAAACTACTATCCCAATAATTAAGATCCCAACACCAATTATAATTGTTAAAATGCTAGATTGTGATTCTTTTTCATCTTTTTCTGCCATTTCTTCGTTATCCACTTGATCATTTTTATTATTTTCATCAGCAACTTCATCATTGTCTAAATTTTCATCAGCTAATTTAGTTGTATCCGTTTGATAAACCAGTTCTATACCATCACTTGATAAATCTCTTAGACCCCAAGTTAAACTATTATTATTTTCATTATATTCAGCCGCATTATGTTCAATTATCTCTCCTTCTATTTGAATTGTAAAATCAAAAATAATATAAGAATATAATGCATCCCCGATACCATATTCATCATCCGCCTCTTCGGCGTCAAATTCAGCCGATAAAATTACTCGATCATTTTCTCTAAATATAAGGGGTTTTTCAGTTTCTTCTGGATCAAAAATAATTACCAATATCTCATTTACTTCTTCTAATGATGAAAATGATATTTCAATTCGTGAACCAATATAAGTATTATCATCTTTTTCATATTCTAAATCAGTTACTTTAGCGCCCGGCCAATTTTCTAATTCACTAATTTCTGTATCCATTTCTGCATCATCCATTACAGCATTTTTATAAATCAAAATCCCACTATCATCATTTTTGATATTTATATCAGTGCTTACATCCATACACCCTGTTAATAAAACAAACAACAATATTGATATTAATTTTTTCATTTTTGCACCTCATTTTGATTATCTTCCATTTTATTATCAGTTTCATCAATTATATCAATGTCATCAATTTTTTCAATTTCATCTGTTTTAGAATCAATATTATCACTTATTTCAATATCATCCATTTTTTCAATTTCATCTGTTTTTTCAACCTGAGCACTATTTTGTTCCTCTAAATCTTTTGTCATTTGAACCTGTTCTTCTGATGGTTCATTTTTCGATTTCCCACTTTTTTTAAGCAAAATTACTACTCCAGCTACAAAAATTATACCTCCAATAATAATTGGTAAAATTTCAACTTCCGATTCTTCTTTATCAACTGTCTCTTCATCATCCTGTTTTGATTCTTCATCAATTTCACCATTATCTGGTTCATCTACTTCACCATTATCTGGTTTATCATTAATTACATCACCATTTGTTCGATAAACTAACTTAACACCATTCTCCACTTGATCTTGCAAATTCCATTTAACAGTATTAGTTGCACGATTAAATTCAGTTGCATTATGTTCAATTATTTGTCCCTCTACTTGAATGGAAAATTCAAAATCAAGAACAGCATATATATCTTCCAAATCCAAAAAAGGATCATCTATTGGATTTTCATCAGCAGGTATCAATAAAGTTACTTGATTATTTTCACGCACAAACTCAGCTTTATTAGTTTCATCTCTTTCATAAATATAATCTAATATTTCATTTAACTCATTTAAATTGGAAAATGATACTTCCATGCTTTCACCAACATACTTTTCACCATCTTTATGATACTCTATTTTAGTTATTTTTGCATTGGGAAATTCATCTAAAAATTCATCCATACCTGTTGGATCCTCATTCATTTCCATCTCTTCATCATAAATAATAGCTGCTTGATAAACTAAAATCCCACTATCATTGTTTTTAATTTTTACTTCATTAATAATTTCCATACAACCAGTAAACAAAAT
>PWIL01000167.1 GCA_003560455.1 Mollicutes bacterium | reverse complement strand
TTATTAACAAAAATTGAAAAAGAAAATTGGTTTGATTTTGATGTCATGATTGCCACACCAGATTTAATGCCAGCCCTGGGCAAGATTGGGAAAATTTTAGGTCCAAAAGGCCTGATGCCAAATCCTAAAACTGGAACAGTTACTAATGATGTTGGCAAAGCAGTTGAAGAAATTAAAAAAGGGCGGATTGAATACCGAACTGATAAATATGCTAATGTTCATGCAAGTGTTGGAAAAGCATCATTTAGTGAACAAGATTTAATCGAAAACATAAAATATTTTGTTGATGTTATTTGGAAAGAAAAACCAGCAAATGTCAAAGGAAACTATTTTAAAAATATTGTAATTTCAACAACAATGGGACCAGGAATTAAAATTGACAAAAATTCCTTTGACAAATAAATATTAATTATGATATAATGCAAATTGTGGCACGAACCGTAGACAGTAGGGGCCGTTTGGCTTAATAATCCTACCGAGGAAGTAAACAAGCATACTTCACCGCTATGAGTTCAATAGCGGTATTTTTTTTGAAGGAGAGAGAGAAATGGCAAGTGAAAAAATAATTGCAAAAAAAGCCGGTTTAGTTGATGAAATTGTCGATCAATTTCAAAAATCATCGGCAGTCGTTTTTTTTGAATATGATGGCTTAACCGTTGCAGATATGACAGAGTTACGAAAAAACTTAAAAGAAAATGATGCAACCTTAAAAGTTTATAAAAATTCATTGACAAAAAGAGCGTTGGCAAAACTAAATTATGATTTAGAAGGCGAATTAGTCGGTCCAAAAGCAGTCGCTTTTGGTAGTGATCCAGTTTTACCAATTAAATTATTAGCTGATTTTCGGAAGAAAAATGATAATTTAGAATTGAAAACAGGGATTGTTGAGGGCAAGGTGGTTGGTATTGATGTATTAAATGAACTCGCATCAATTCCATCAAGAGAAGGATTAATTACCATGTTTGCTGGTGGTTTAATAAGTTATGTAAAGGATTTTGCAATTTGTGTTGATTTACATCGACAAAATTTAGAAAATAAATAAGGAGGAAAAAAAATGGCAAAAGTAAAAAAAGAAGAAATTATTGAATCGATTAAAGAAATGACAATTTTAGAATTAAAAGAACTAGTTGATTTAATTAAGGAAGAGTTTGGTGTTGATCCAACGGCGGTCGCAGTTGCGGCTCCTGCTGAGGCAGCAGTTGAAGAAGGTCCATCAACAGTTAATTTAGAATTAACAGCGGCTGGTCCAAATAAATTAGCAATTATTAAATTAATTCGTGAAATTACTGGCTTAGGATTAAAAGAAGCAAAAGATATTGCTGATAAGACAGGCGTAGTAAAAGAAAATGTTGATGCCAAAGAAGCAGAAGAATTAAAAGCGAAATTTGAAGAAGCTGGCGCATCAGTTGAATTAAAATAACAAATAAGCCGATACTAAAAAATAGTATGGGCTTTTGGCGTTTTAATATAGAGCAAAAAAGTTTAGCATTTTTATATGCTAAACTTTTGATAGTTTTTTTAGCAAAGATTAAATAATTGACTAGTTGACAATATTTTGTTATAATTATTACTTGGTGTGAAATTGTTTTTTTCTAGTGGAAAAATAAAAAAAAATTGGTTTTAGGGGTGAAAAATTTGGCTTATACAGTAAAAAATTATGGTGATCATCGTGAGCGACGATGTTATTCGAAAACAGAAGAGGCAACTAATTTAGGCAACTTATTAGAAATTCAAAAAAAATCTTATCAATGGTTTATTGAAGAAGGAATTAAGGAAGTATTGGCAGATATTTTTCCGGTTGAAAGTTTTACAAGTGATTTGGTTTTAGAATTTGGTGATTATATTTTAGAAGAACCAAAATATACAATCCAAGAATGTCGCGAAAAATATGCTAGTTATGCTTATCCGGTAAAAGTTAATGCTCGCTTAATTAATAATGAAAGCGGAGAAATTAAAGAACAAGAAATCTTTATTGGCGATATGCCAATTATGACCGAAGGTGGTTCATTCATTATTAATGGAGTCGAACGAGTGATTGTTTCACAATTAGTTCGTTCACCGAGTGTTTATTTTTTGAAAGAATTTGATAAAAAAAGTGGGCGGCGGTTAATTAATGGTCAAGTAATTCCATCACGGGGAACTTGGCTTGAATATGAAACTGATGCCAAAAATGTGGTTTATGTCCGAATTGACCGAACTAGAAAAGTACCAATTACGACATTATTACGCGCATTAGGTCTTTCCGATGATGAAAATATCATCGAGTTATTTGGTGAAAATGAATATATTTTAAAAACTTTAGCACGTGATGATAATAAAAATAGTTCAGAGGCGTTAATTGATATTCATTCAAAATTGCGACCAGGTGAACCATCAACTTTAGAAAGTTCAAAAAACCAAATAATTAGTCGTTTTTTTGATCAATATCGTTATGATTTAGCGCGGGTTGGTCGCTATAAATTTAATAAAAAATTAAATCCAGCTGAACGAGCAATTGGTTGTGTCGTAGCTGAAAATATTAAATTAAAAAATAAAATTGTTAT
>PWIL01000012.1 GCA_003560455.1 Mollicutes bacterium | reverse complement strand
CTGGTTTTTTTCTGGTCGATTTAATAAAGTAATTGCTGGTCGCCGATAGCCTTTGGTTGTTTCTTCGACTTCTTCTGGTTCTTCAACCACTTCTTCTTCAGTTTTCTTTAAATCATCAACACTTGAGATAACAATTTTACTGTCTTGTTCAAATTCTTTTTCCGCTTCTTCAACGGCTGATTTAGCTTCTTTGTTTAGCCACTTAGTTGATGAATCTTTTAATTTATTTAGAAAATATAAAATATTTGAACCAGCAAATAAGGCTATCCCACAGGCCATAATTGTCCAAGCAATTATTCTAGCACCGGTATCATCAAATAAGGGTAAGAAAATAGCGCTGATAATAGCACCAAAAATACCACCACCACCAATGCTTTCAACATCGTTAATTAAGTTTGGAAAGTTAGCAAAGATATTCGTGATAATTGTAAAGCCAGTTATTTCAAATTCGACTAAATAATTTAGATGAGATAAAACTAATAGGCCGATAAAAAATAGATAAATTCCTAATAATCTTTTTTGAAATATTTTTAAAAATTCTCCTTTTAAAATAATATTAACACCGGTAATTAAAGCGAGTAAAAATAGTATTTGATAAAATTGGCCAACTAAAAAAGCAGCACTTACAACGGCGATTCGACCAACTAGTCCAAAAACTCCTAATCCAATTACTCCTAATAGTATTAATAACACCCCATAAATAAGATGTTGATATTCTGATTGCTTCTTTTTTCGTGCCATTTTAACCCTCCTAGTTCCAAATAAATTATATCATAGGGCGGTTTTATATTCAACAAAAAAACAGCGATTGCTGTTCTTTTAAAAGTTTTTACAACATATTTATAATTCGCCGTTTATAAAGCAAGTTTGCTCTGACCAATCACCAACACCTTCAGATGTAAATTTAGAAATTTGCCAACAGTATTCTTCACCATCATTAGCAAAATTATCAACCGTAAAACTACCGGTTGTATTATCAAGTATTTGCTGAAAAAAGACTGTTGCATCACTTCGTTTAACAACTCTTAATTGATAATTCGTTGCATTTTCGGCTGCTTCCCATTCAAAAGTAATTGAATTGCCGGCAGCATATTCGTTCTCATTCGGAAAAATATCTTTTTCTTCTACTTGGTTTTCCTCATTTACCTTGTTTTCTTCTTCAACATTAGCTTCCTCATTAATTTTGGTTTCTGTTTGTTCTTCTTCGGTTGCATTACAACCAACAGTTATAATTAAGATCGCTAATAAACTTAATAATATTTTTTGCATTTTTTCTCCTTTTTTATGCTTTGCATAAATTTTATTTTTCTGAATCATCTTTTTTTGGTTCTTCTTTTTTTATTTCAGGCATTGGTTTACGTGGTTCATCGGCTAAAAAATCATCACCACTTTTGTTTTTTTTCTTTAAAACAATGGCTGTTACAATCATGGCAACCCCAATAACTAAAATAACTATTGGTGCAATTAAGAAGTTTTTAACGGTTACATCAATAAGCGTTTGAATATCTTCTTGTAAAATAAAATCAACTTCAATTTCTTCTGCTATTAAAGGTGCTACAACAAAGCTAATTGCTAACATTTTGAAAATAAACAATAAACTAATAATAGAAAATACAATTCCTAAAAAAGTTAAACCTTTAGTTAATTTCAATATTAAGAATACTAAGCCAATTAATAAAGCAATAAAAGCAATTGAAATTACGAAAAATAAAGTTCGATAACTATTTACTTCTTGTAATACTTCATTGAGTTCTTCCATTTCTTCATCAGCTAAATCAATTACAATAGGTTCATTTAAGAACTCCATGTCTTCAACAATTTCATCAACAAATTCCGAAATTTCTGCCCGTTCTATTTCCATATCCGCTAATTCTTCATCAGAATAATCTTGAAAATATTGATTTAATTCATCAACAAATTGATCTTTTCGTTCAGTTAAATCAATTTCAATCACTAACTCAGTTTTTTCTTGATTAATAAAAGCAAATAAATCATCAACTGCATTAGTCAATTTATCAGCAAACCATTCTGCATCATAGACATTTAATAAAGTTCCTAAAATATCATCTAAAATTTCTTCCATCTCTTCAGGCATATCATCATCTTCATCATCGGGGACCATCATTTCTGATAAATTTTCTTCCAGACCTTGATGCAGATTACTGATTAAATCAGTTTCTTGAAAAACCTTTTGATAATAATCTTGGTTTAAAACAGTATTATTTAAACCACTCCCCCAAAAAAATAACAAGCCAACTGTACTAAGTAAGATAGTAATAATAACAAGTCCAAAAATTTTTAAAAATTTCATATTTTCCTCCTATATAATTTTTTTTATTTCTTGGCAAAATATTTCTAATTCTTTTTTTGTTGTCAGATGTGAAATACTGACTCTTAAGCTGCTTTCGGCTCTTTTTTTATCATTTGTTAAGGCTAAAACACTTAATGAATAATCTTGCCGCCCCCGACAAGCCGTTTGGGTTGAAATATATATTTCTTTGGCTGATAATGCTTGCATAACCATTGATGCTTTTTTATCTAAAACACTAAAATTAACAATATGTGGTAAGCAATTATCATTGCTATTAATTATTATTTTGGGCATTTTTGTTAATTCTGAAATTAAATAATTTTTTAATTTTAAAACTTTTTGTTGATTATCCGTTAAATTAGTTAAACTCAAGCGTAATGCTTTAGACATTGTTACAATTAATTCTAAAGGTGGCGTCCCAGCTCGATTATAAATTCCACTACCATGAATTAATGGTTCTAATTTTATTTTGTCTTTTTTAAATAAAACCCCGATTCCTTTTATGCCATAAAATTTATGAGCGGAAAAAGTTGCAAAATCAATTCCATTAAAAGAAATTTTTTCTTTACCAATACTTTGGGTTACATCACAATGAAAATATGCTTGATGATCTTTTAAGTATTTTGCAATTTGTTTAATTGGTTGTTTAATCCCTATCTCACTATTAACACTACCGATTGAAACTAGAATAACATCAGCTGTTAATTTTTTTTGAAAATCAGTTAAATCAATTTCACCATTTTGTTTTAAATCAACTTCTTCAATAATAAAACCTTTTTTTTCTAAATACGCTAATGGTTTTGAAACAGAACTATGTTCTAACTTTGAAGTTAAAATCTTTCTACCGCGATTTTGATAATTATCAGCAACCATTTTAATAACCCAATTATTGCCTTCAGTCGCCCCGCTCGTATAAATAATTTCAGTTTCTTTAATATGAAGTAAGTTAGCAATTTGCTTGGTAGCTTCTTTAATTAATTCACTATTTTTAATTCCTAAATAATGAATAGATTGGGGATTTCCTAAATATTGTTCGCTTAAATCTAAAAAACTTTTTTGAACTTCTTTATTAACTGGCGTGGTTGCACTATAATCTAGATAAATCATCTAATTGCCCAATTTCATTTTAATTTTTTCACTAACTAGACCCATATCAGTTCGTCCTTTTACTTTAGGAATGATACTAGCCATAATTCGACCAATATCACGACTAGAATTTGGTTTTAATTCGTCAAAAACATCTTCAATAATTTTATTTAATTCTTCCTCTGTTAATTGAACTGGTAAATATTTTGATAAAATTGCTATTTCTGTTTCCACTGCTTCAACCAAATCATTTCTTTCTGCTTGTTGAAATTGCTCTAAAGATTCCCGTCTAGTTTTTAATTGTTTATTAATAACTCCTAAAACATCGTCATCATTTAAATTTTCTTTTTTTTCACGTTCTAATTCTAAAATTGCTGATTTTAACATTCTTAAAACTTGAACTTCTTTTTTTGCCCCCGCCTTTAATGCATTATTAATGTCATTAAAAATTTGTTCACGCATTTACTACACCCTTTCTTTTGTAAAAAAACGCAATATTAATTATTGCGGCCCTTTTTTTTTGCTTTTTTAATCGCTTCCTGTTTTGCTAAACGCTTTTTAACACCAGGTTTATTATAATGTTCTTTATTTTTTACATCGCGCAGGAGGCCATTTTTAACTACTTTTTGCTTAAAGTCTTTCAAAGCTTGTTCTACTTTACCGTTTCGAACAACTACCTTTGTCACCAAAAATCCCTCCCTTCTTTGCTAAAAATATTATATCATCTTTTATTTTGCTTGACAACCTTATTGATTATATAAAAAAAAGCAAAACAAGTTGTTTTGCTCTAGCAATAATATTGGGCGACTATTTCCCGCACCATAGTGCCAACTATCCGCCCACTTAATAAGATAAATTCAATTAAGAAATTCAGGGTTATTATTATTATTGGTGTTAGGATTATTAGTAATATAATTTTAAAACTTGGTTTTTTAATTAAAGCGGACATGACCGACCAGCAATTATCCTTCGTAAACCGCTACCAAAACTACGGCCAACTTCTAATAAATTGTCAATTAATCGGGCGATTGAATTAATCAATGCACCACTAATACCACCTTTAATTAATAATAATTCTTGTTTTGTTAATTCTTGCATTTTTCCTCCTTTAATTACAACGTAAAGGTCTTAAAAAACCATCAATTGCACCAATCAAAAAAACGATTCCGGATGCAATTAAAGCGGCTTTTCCTAATGTAAATGATCCACCTTTTATTTGTAATAATTCTTGCTTGCTTAATTTTTTCATTGTAAATTCTCCTTTATGTATTTTTGTAATTCAAACATTATTGTTGTCGGTTGGTGAACAATTGTTAATTCAATTAATTTAGTTTCTTCAAGTTCTGTTTTTAAAGTTAACCAACGATATTGCTGCCAATTTTGATCTATTTCTATTTCTGATACTGCTAAAATTTCAAATTCAAGTGGTTGGTCTTGATAAATAACTTTTTTATTTTTAAAATCTGCAACATCGGCTTCAGTTAATAGTAATTCTATTTTTCCTTCTTCAACCAGCGCATATGTTTTATCTGAAAAAGAAAAATGATAATAATAAGCAAAAGTAATAAAACTAAAAATAATAACCAAATTTAGCCATAAAACTTTTTTACTCATCTGATATAAATTATAAGTTAATAAACTATTAAGTTCCGGGTGCTTCATGTAATTGACCTTGCTTTAGAAAATAGCATTTATCATATAAATCTTGATTATCTAAACGATGAGTAATGACGATAAAAGTAGTTTTTTTAAAAAATTTAAAAATGGCTTGTAAAATCTTTCGCTCTAATTGAACATCAAGTTCACTAAAGCCCTCATCAATTAAAACAATATTCGCCTTTTTAATTAAACTTCTAGCTAAAACCAACCTTTGCCTTTGACCACCAGATAAATTAAAGGAATTTTCTTCAACCAACATATTCAAACCTAAATTAATATCTAAAAATTCTTTTATTTGACACATTTCAATTATTTTTCCTAGATCTTTTTTATTAACTAAAACTAAATTTTGATAAATTGTTGTATTAAATAAATTTTCTTTTTGCGAGATATAAACAATTTGTTGTTGAAAATTTTTTTTTTGAAAATCATTAATATCAATCCCATCAAATAAAATTTGATTTTGCTTTACTGGATAATAACGCATCATTAACTTTAATAAGGTGCTTTTACCACTACCACTTTGACCAAAAAATAAAATTTTTTCCCCTTTTTTAATTTCTAAACTAAGATTTTTTAAAACATTAGTTACCCGATCATACGAATATGATAAGTTATTAATTACAATTGTACCTTGGGGTTCTTTTTTGACAAAGCCATCTACTTCTTTTTCATCCGTAAATAAATCGACAATTCGCCGTAAAGCGTTTTTCATTTCATAATAATTGATATCTAATTCTAATAAATTTTTAACTGGTTCAAAAAAATAGATCAATAACATATGAAAAGTTAATAAAGCGCCAATTGTCATTTGTTCTTCCAGTACTAGTAATGCGCCGACATAAATAATAATTAAAAAGCCAATTCCCGATACTATTTTAGTTAAAATATTTTGGGTGTTTTGTAGATCATCAAATTTTTTATTTTGATTTAATAATTTTGCTTGCTCACTTTTTAAATTATGATTAATTTTTTTCTCAATTGCTAAACCTTTGATTGTCTCATAACTATTTATATATTGAACTAACAATGAATTTAAAACGCCTTTTTGCACTTGAATTTTATTCACATCTGTTTGATAACTGCCACGAAAAGCAAATAATATGATTAAAAACAAAAGATACATAACCATCGCAATCGAAAATAACGTTGGCGATAGGCTATATAAAAAATAAATAGCTAATAAAGTAATTGGCAAATCAATAAAAATCGGCATTAAAAGAGACGTTAACATGTTTTTTAAAACATTTAAATCATTAATTCGTGAAACTATTTCACCGGTTGTATGACTACAATAATATTTATAAGGAAGTGATATGATTTTTTCAAAGGTATGAAATGATAAGGCAGCATCTAATTTTAGTTTCATATAAATCAAAATTTTATTTTTAAAATAATTAGTTATTAAATATAAGCTATTTAAAAAAAGAAAGCTCATAAAGATTAAAAAAATATAATTGTTTTGACTTTTGGCTACTAAAGAATCTATAATAAACTTAAAATAATAAGTATTGATAATTGAAAAAAGGGTTGTTAATAAAGCTAGGGGGATTAAGTATTTAACTTCTTCTTTAATTACTTGCCAAAGATTTTGCAATGTTATCTTTTTATGATTAATAAATTTTGGTAATTGTTTTTCGGGGGTAAGAACGATTAACACATTGTTCCAAATTGCATTAAAATCATTAAAAGTCATTTTTTTTATTTTTTCGGCAGGGTCTGCAATAATTAATTGCTTTTTTTTAACATTAATTTTATAAATTACTAGATAGTGTTGATAAGTTTTTGCTACTGTTACATGTGCAATAATCGGGGGTTTAATTTTTGTTAATGCCGCTAAATCACTTTTGATTCCTTTTGCTTGAAAGCCAATTTCTTTTGCTGCCTTAACTAAATGAAAAGCAGTTGTCCCACTTTGATTAGTATTAGTTAATTCTTGCATTTTTGCTAAAGAAACCCAGCCCTTATAATATCGAACAATCATGAGCAAGGATGCCGCTCCACAATCCATAATACCTGATTGTTGAACAAAAGGATACCTCAGAAACATATATCACCTCCTTGGTAATATATATTCATTTAGCAAAAAAATTCCTTTAAAAAAATGGATTTTAATCCATTTTATAACAATTAAGTTGCTGATTAATCTGACAATCTTGAATTGGTTTAATTATTTTTTGATCTTTTAATTCTTGGTAAAGAAACGCTTCTAATTTTTTAACCGTATGACATGAAACAGCATGTTTGATATTATTGGCATCCACAACTGCTGTTTTTCGATCTATTTTTAAAATTTCTTCTAAAAATAAGGCGATAATATTTTCGGTGTTAACCATATTTTCGGCCAGTTTCATTCCTTTATCAGTTAATATAATTTTTGGATCATAATTAACCAAACCTTGTTTCGCCAAACTTTTTAAACCCCGGACCACACTTGGTTTACTGAAATTTAACCGATTAGCTAATTTAGTAACTGTTACTTCACCCTCAATTTGATAAACGGCTTTTAAATATTTTGCTTGCGATTTTGTTAAACAAATCATCCAACCGCCCCTTCCATTTCATGTTTTAATAATTGATTAAACTCAATTGCATATTCCATCGGTAATTCTTTTTTAAAAGCATCAATAAAACCACCGATCACCAATTCACTTGCTGCTACTTTGTCTAAACCACGACTCATTATATAATATAAAATTTCTTCAGATAAAGTAGAAACTTTTGCCTCGTGTTCAATTTGAGAAGTGCCATTTTTAATAATATTAAAGGGAATGGTTGTTGATTTTGATTTAGAATCTAAAATTAAAGTATCACATTCAATTTGCGATTGGGCGTTAATTGCGTTTTTGCCATGCGAAACTAAACCACGATAAACTGCTTCGCCACCATTTTGTGATATTGATTTGGAAATTATTTTTGAGCGAGTATTTTTTCCTAAATGAATCATTTTACTACCGGTATCTTGAATTTGCTTTTCATTTGCTAAAGAAACCGAAATCATTTTACCAATGGCATTATCACCTTTTAAAATAACGGCTGGATATTTCATATTAACTTTGGCTCCAATATTGCCATCAATCCATTCCATCTTGGCATTTTTTTCACAAATTGCTCGCTTGGTAACTAAATTATAAACATTATGTGACCAATTTTGTAATGCCGTATAACGGCATTTAGCATTTTCTAAAACAAAGATTTCAACGACTGCCGCATGTAAAGCGTTATTGGAATATGTTGGTGCCGTACACCCTTCAATATAAGAAAGTTCAGCATTTTGATCAACAATAATTAAAGTTCGTTCAAACTGCCCCATTTTATCAGCATTAATTCGAAAATATGAATGAAGGGGTTTTTTTAAAACAACATTTGGTGGGACATAAATAAAAGTCCCTCCCGAAAAAATAGCAGAGTTTAAAGCGGCATATTTATTATCATCATTTTTGACTAAAGTGCCAAAATATTGACTAAATAAATGGTAATGCTTTAAAATTGCAGTTGCCATATCAGTAAAAATAACCCCTTTTTCTTTTAATTCGGATTCCATATTATGATAAACCACTTCTGATTCATATTGGGTTGCAAGACCTGCTAAATGATGCTTTTCTGCTTCAATTACACCGATGTTAGCAAAAGTTTCTTTCACTTTCGGATCAACATTTTCCCAATCATCACTTTGCTGATTAATTGGATCGGCATAAAAAATAATATCAGCAAAATCAAGATCTAATTTGGGTCCGTAGTTCGGATTTTTTAATTGTAAAAATTTTTGATAAGCTGTTAAACGAAAATCTAAAATTTCTTTGGGCTCATTTTTGTTGTTAGAAATTTGTTTAATTAATTTTTGATCTAAACCTTTTTTATAATTTTTAGTCATTTAGATCACCAATTACTTTTAGCGTTGCTTTTAATGGTAAAGTAGCACATTTAATCCGTGGTGGCGTATCTTTAACTCCATAAAAACTATTTAATTGACCCAAAAGTTCTTGATCAAATTGTTCACCAATTAACATTTGACTAAAATTATTATTTATTTTTTTAACTTCAGCTAATGTTTTGCCAATTAATATTTCACTGATCATTGATGCTGCCGCCTTAGTAATTGAACAGCCATCTACTTGATAAGTTAAATCAATAATTTTTTTATTTTCAACTAAAACATAAACCGTAATAACATCACCACAAGCCGGATTTTTTAAAGTATCATGCGGATAATCTTTTTTTACCATTTGTCTTGGATTTTCTAAGTGATCTAAAATTAATTCCCGCGCAATTTCTTTAGAATATGTCATTTAAATAATCCCCCTTTTTTAAAAGGTCGATTAATTTTTGACATTCAGCTTGATTATTATATAAACCTAAACTAAGGCGAACAGTTGCAGAAACTCCTAATTTTTTCATTAGAGGTTCGGTGCAATGATGACCGGCGCGAACAATAATTCCCTGTTTATCTAAATAAGTAGCAACATCATGAGCATGCACACCACGAACATTAAAAGTAATACAATGACCAACTGGATTTTGATTATAAATAATAATATTGGGAATCGTTTGCATTTCATTAATTAAATAATTTTTTAATTCTTGTAAATGATTGTTTATTTTTTGATAGCCAATTTCAGTAACATAATACATAGCTTTTTGTAAAGCAATAACTTCCGGAATCATCATCGTGCCAGCTTCAAAACGA
The DNA here is from genome assembly GCA_003560455.1 of Mollicutes bacterium. Classification (GTDB taxonomy): domain Bacteria; phylum Bacillota_I; class Bacilli_A; order RF39; family UBA660; genus CSSED10-109M. The sequence goes on along the minus strand of PWIL01000012.1, from coordinate 517 downwards.
TATGGTGTTTCTTTAAAAGTCGTTTTTTCTAGTTCTACTTGATCAACCATTTCACCACCAAAATAAATTGGCTTCATTTCACTGGCAAATTTAGCATATAAAACACCGACACCGAAAGGTCCGTAAATTTTATGGCCGGAAAAGGCATAAAAATCAATTTTTAATTTTTCTAAATCAAGTTTTTCATGAACTATTCCTTGCGCACCATCGACTAAAAAATAAAAATCATATTTTTCTTTTAAGTTACTAATCTTTTCTAAATCACTGCGTTTACCAAGGACATTCGTTAAATGACTAACAGCTACTACTTTTGTTTTTTGATTAATATTTTCAGCTACTTTTTCAAAATCAACAACTTTAAAAATTAGATTATTTTCTAAACATAATTGTTGCATCGTCACAAAAACAGCGTGATGTTCTTCATTAGAAACTAAAACTTCAGAATTGGCTGGTAGTTTTTTAAAAAAATGAGCCACTAGATTAATCGCTTCAGTTGTTCCTCTAGTAAAAATAATTT
>PWIL01000154.1 GCA_003560455.1 Mollicutes bacterium | reverse complement strand
CTTATTGGTTGGGAAAAAGTTTTAAAAAGATAAGTGGCCGGAGTTCTAAATGGTAATGCTATTTAGGAGTGCGCCCGTTAAGTCCGGTGACTCTCCGCTTTTGTGCGGGACTATAATGTCTTATATTCATGCGAATATATGATGAGTAAGTAGTCACTTTTAGCGAGTTGGTGAGTTTTTTCTGATTTGCACCCGCCGGTAACCGTAACACTTCAGGATCTCTTAACAATGTCGGTTCGAACGGTAACTGGTGGTCATCGTCGCCTTCTGGTTCTTTTGCTTGGAGACGCGCCTTGAGCTCGGGTAATTCCGATGTTAACCGCAATACTAATTCACAGGCTAACGGGAACTCGGTTCGTTGCGTCTGGGGAGATTATGAACCTCTAGAACCAGTATTAACGATTACAGATGATTTAGTTTTACATCTTGATGCAAGTGCTATTGAAGGTTTTGGTAATGGAGATCCAATAGAACAATGGGATGATTTGTCAGGCGAAGATAATCATTTAACACAAACTAATAGTAGTAGGAGACCAACTTTTTCTGATGGCCGGGTTTTGTTTGATGGTGATAATGATTTTTTAACAACTTCTTTATTTTTAGGTAATCCATTTAATGCCGTAACCTTGTTTCTAGTTGGTGATTTTGTTGGTGGAACTAATGATGGTTGGGGCTATGGAGTTATTCAAACAGAAAGTAACGGTAATGTTGGGTCGGCAAGTTTATTTAACGGAATAACCGGAACTCATGGTGATGAGGGTTCTATTAATATTACTTTAGATGGAAATTGGTCAGCCGGCGAAATATCAATTTATCCTAATAGTGGTGATGCTCGGATTCAAACTTTAGTATATGGTTCATCAAATTATAGAGCGTATGTAGATGGAAATGAAGAATTAAATATAAGTTCGTCCGCTAGTGTGTCAGCAACAGGTCACACTTTTAATATTGGTGGCCATGATAATCAAACAAGGTCGATAGATGGTTATATTTTTGAAGTTCTTGTATATGAAAGAGCGTTAACGATTTTAGAAATTGAAACAGTTGAACAATATTTAGGAGAGAAATGGTTAGATTGGTAAAATTTGATTTTGATAAATATAGTCAAATTATGATATAATTGATAAAAGACGATGAACTTGAGGAGTAAGTTTAATTATTTTAAAGAGAATTAGTGGTTGGTGAAAACTAATAAATAAGAAAACTGAAGGTTGCAAGGGAGTTGGAGAAATCCCGCTGAAAAGCGTTAAAATTTTGAGTTTATTGAATAATAAATTAAGGTGGTACCGCGTTCAACACGCCCTTATAGGGGAGTGTTTTTTTTATAAAAGGAGGATTAAAATGGAAAAAAAATATAGTGCAAAATTAGTTGAGGGAGGTCGCTATCAAAAATGGTTAGAAGCAGGTTATTTTAAAAGTGGTGAAAATAAAGAACCATTTTGTATTGTTATCCCCCCACCAAATGTAACAGGTAATCTTCACTTAGGTCATGCTTGGGATACAACATTACAAGATTTAATCATTCGTTATAAAAGAATGGATGGTTATGATGCATTATGGCTTCCGGGAATGGATCATGCTGGGATTGCCACGCAAACAAAAGTTGATGAGAAATTGCGAGCTGAAGGAATAAACCCAAGGGAAATGGCTCGGGAAGTTTGGTTAGATAAAGCTTGGGAATGGAAAGAAGACTATGCCAAAAATATTCGTGAACAATGGGCGAAATTAGGTCTTAGTTTAGATTATGATAAAGAAAGATTTACATTAGATCAAGGATTAAGCAAAGCCGTTAATAAAGTTTTTATTGATTTATACAATAAAGGTTTAATTTATCGTGGTGAACGAATTATTAATTGGGATCCAAAAGCAAAAACTGCTTTATCAAATGAAGAAGTAATTCATCGCGAACAAAAAAGTAAATTTTATTATTTAAAATATTTTTTAGAAAATAGTGATGAATATATAACAATCGCCACCACTAGACCAGAAACTCTTTTTGGTGATGTGGCAGTAGCAGTTCATCCAACTGATGAGCGTTATCAAAATTTAATTGGTCAGAAAGTTATTTTACCGGTTTTAAATAAAAAAATTCCCGTTATTGCTGATGAATATGTTGAAAAAGATTTTGGGACTGGGGCTTTAAAAATTACCCCAGCTCATGATCAAAATGATTTTGAAGTTGGCGAAAGGCATGACTTGGAAAAAGTTTTATGTATTAATCCTGATGGGACAATGGCGGATAATTGTGGGGAGTTTAGTGGCTTAGACCGTTTTGATTGCCGCGAAAAAGTAGTTGCTTTTTTAGAAGAAAATGATTTAATTGTAAAAGTAGAAGAAATTAACAATTCGCTAGGTTTTAGTGAACGTAGCGACGCAATTATTGAATCTTATTTATCAAAACAATGGTTTGTTAAAATGGGACCTTTATCAAAACAAGTTTTAGAATTACAAAAAACAAACGAAAAAGTAGAATTTTTTCCAAAAAGATTTGAAAAGATTTTATTACATTGGATGGAAAATGCGCATGATTGGTGTATTTCTAGACAATTAT
>PWIL01000125.1 GCA_003560455.1 Mollicutes bacterium | reverse complement strand
GCCAGTTCTCTTCGTCAACAGCGTCTAAATAGTAATGAAGGTTCGGAGCAGCATTTTCGTATTCTCCACCATCATCATAGAAAGCATCACCGCCGGTAACACCCTGAACCAGGTTCTGGCCTGCAAGATTACTCACTGCAACATCTCCTACAGGCAATGAGAGCATTCGCCAGCCTTCGTTGCCGGTTAGTTGGGCACCAAATCCGTTTGCCAAAAGTTGGACATCATCAAGGCGATATGAACTTCCATCATTTTTGCTGAATCTTAAAGTTAAATCATCAACAGGTGGTAAAGTTATGTTTTCTATTGTTTCTAGGTTCCATCCTGACTCTGATGATGGAGTATAATTGATTTCATTAAAATTACTTCCATCTGTACTATATTCAACTGTTAAACCCTGATCTGATCCAGAATTCATTCCAAATGATAATGTGAAATCTCCAAGTCCCTCTACATTTATTCCAGAAATTGTAAGATTTCGGTCAATGGTACTACTAGCAGTTCCAAAGAAAACGTTACCACCTCCAGAAGCTCCGGTATATCCTGAAGATGACAGACTTGTTCTAACATCAGTATTACCTGTAAATGTAAACTCAGTATTATCGTAACCGGTATAATCATCAACATCTGTTGTTGAACTTGGAACTCCAAAAGTTTCTGTAAATACAACATTAGCCGGAGCAACTTCACCACTAACTGATACTACCAATGAAGAAGCCCCACCTCCTGAAACAGTTACATTTTCAGAATAGCTATCAACAGCCAAACCTTCCTTAAGGCGTACAAATATTTGGGTACTTGTTCCATCAAATTCCGTTAGTGTTACCGATGCTGAAAATGAATCATCATCTGTGGATACTTCAAAATCCTGAGCTGCTGAAACAGAAACATCAGTTCCGTCTAAATTTTCACCGGAAACATTAAAACTTTGGGAACTTGATGGACCATCTCCCATCTCATAACTAAATCCGCTTAATGATCCAGTACTGGTTAGTAGTGCCGGGTCGGGTGATGCTTCAAAATCAGCCAGTGTACGTGCAGATAACATTAATCCGGTATTGTTTTCCTGTATGATACCGGTAATGTTTTGAGCTGAAGCAGGGATCGGAGCTCCGGTAATATCAGAATCACCAAATACATTTCTATATCGCTCTGAGAACCCTTCTATACTTGGATCAGTTATTGAAAGTTGTTCTCCTCCCCCGGGAAATGTGCCATCTGATTCAAATATCACATTATTCACTACTACCAATCTGGATTGGTGATCTGATGTCATACCATCGAGCGTAACTTCTGCCGGTGTAACTGTATTACCGGTGGAAACAGCGGTACCAAAGTCTATTGAAGGAACGAATTGAAGCTGTCCACCGAATGAACCAAGTGTACCAACAAGTTCACCAACATTATCACCTACATCGTATGATGTTGTAATAATTCCACCATTATCATCGATTTGAATTCCCCGATCTGAATCATCCTGGAAAAACTTTGTATTTCTGAAATCCGTTTGTCCAATTAATGTTGCTTCATTGGTAACCCGGTAAATAGTAGAACCGGTTGATTGTGAACGCAGTGTTGCAATATCCGCTACATTCACCGGAAATGTTAAGATAACCTCTGCAATAAAACTTGGATCTTTTGTATCTGTATCATCAAATGCACGTGCTTTCACTGTTACCGGGCCGTTTCCATCTTCTACAAGAAATGGTGCAGTATATTCTGTTGAACCTGTAGTTGGTTCGTTCCCGTCAGTTGTGTAGAATATTGATTTATTATCCCCATCTACAGTAATACTGACAGTCTGATCTTCAAAAAATGTGCCTGTATCCGGTGTGATTTCAGGTGTGGCTACTTGTGTATCGTCTGGAAGTGGATCTCCTTCCACTCTGATATTATCGAATCTATTATTTGAAGTAGTTCCATCAGCTCCATCTAAAGTAATTCTTATATACAAATTTTCAGCATTCTCAACGTCCTCAATTCCATCGAAACTGAATGTCCTTAATGCAAAACTTGAAGGAATGTCTGTATTTGTAGTTAGTGTCGAATAACTCGTGCCATCAGTTGAATACTCAATTAATTGAGATGTAAATCCAGTACTTGTGCGTTGTGTTGCATATGAAAGAACAATGTTCTCATAATCGGTTGTTGAAATATTTAATATGAAGTGTCTGCCATTATTTACATTACCAGAACCTCCTTGTATTACAAAACTTCCACCAGATGGATCTCCACCTACAGCATTTATCGTTGTTCCTGCAAAAGATTGTACTCTATCATCTGTAAAGTTATAAGTAATTGTTCCATCTCCAATATCAGAAGGATGATTTTGAGGCCATGCAGGTGTGCCACTATCGGAATTGTTAAAATTCCAGTAGTGAATAACATCCTGCCCAAAACTGTCCCCCACCCCAAACAAAAAAACCACCATTGCAGCAGCAATTGTGGTTGTCAAAAATTTCTTAAAAAAAGCCTGTAGCGTTTGTACCATAGTTAGTCACCCGTTGTAAGCATTAGTATTAGTTAGATAGTCATATAGTCATTGCGGTTAAT
>PWIL01000165.1 GCA_003560455.1 Mollicutes bacterium | reverse complement strand
GTTGATATAGACCCAAATTACACTTTTTATAATTATTCATATATGTATGTTAAAATTATTAGTTTATTTTTATCAACAACCTTACTGGCCTTTTTAATCGAAAAATATTTAACGCCAAAATTTCCAGCTGTTGTTAATGAAGAAGTAGAAGAACTAGACTTTCCTAAAAATGAAGAAAAAGCTTTAAAAATTAGTTTAGGATTTTTAATTTTATATGTTGGATTAATGATTTATGCTCTATTCCCCAATACCTTTGGTAATCAAATTTTATTAGACTTAAACGAAGAAGTTTTTGTCGCCCAATTATTTTCAACTGAATCACCTTTTAACGAAGGAATTTTCTTATTTTTATTATTGGGCTTTTCAATTACTAGTTATCTTTATGGAACTTTAACCAAAAAATATCGCGAAGTTAAAGACTTTAGTTCCGGCTTCGCCAAACAATTTGAAGGAATTGGCGAAATCTTTGTTTTAATCTTTTTCATCTCGCAATTACTAGCTATCTTAGATTGGACTAATATTAGTGAAGTTTTTGCCATAAAACTAATTGAAATGATGAGCGCCTTAGAATTTAGTGGTGCGCCATTAATTTTCCTTCTCTTTATTGTGACAATTATTATTGGAATTCTTATTCCATCAACCATTGAAAAATGGCAATTAATGTCACCGGTAGCAGTACCGTTATTTATGAAAGCAAACTTTACCCCGGAATTTTCGCAAATTGTTTTCCGAGCAGCTGATGGCATTGGTAAAACCTTAACGCCATTATTTCCGTATTATATAGTTTTATTAGGATTTATTCGTAAATATAATGATGAAAAACCAATTACCCTATTTGGTGGCATGAGGTTAATGCTACCAATTGTCGGTATTATGGCTATTTTTTGGCTATTACTATTAATGGCTTTCCATATCATTGGTGTTCCAATCGGACCAGATAGTCTAGCAACATTATAGAGGTGAAAAAATGAGTTTAAAAGCCGGAATTGTTGGACTTCCTAATGTTGGGAAGTCTACTTTATTTAAAGCAATTACCAAAAAAGATGTTCTCGCAGCCAACTATCCCTTTGCCACCATCGAGCCCAATGTCGGGGTGGTAACTGTTTTAGATGAGCGCGTTGATTTTTTAAAAAACCTAGTTCAACCAGAAAAAACAATCTATCCAACTTTAGAATTTATTGATATTGCTGGTTTAGTAGCTGGGGCATCTCAAGGTGAGGGGCTGGGAAATCGCTTTTTAGCCAACATTCGGGAAGTTGATGTTATTTGTGAAGTAGTCCGTTGTTTTACCGATCAACAAATAATTCACACTAGCGGTCAAGTCAATCCTTTACATGATATTGAAATAATTCAAACTGAATTAATCTTAGCTGATCTAGAAGTTGTTAATAACCGCTTATCGAAAATATTAAAAAAACCAGAAGACCAACCAGAAGTAAGGTTGCTTCAAAAAATAAAAGACAACTTAGAACAAGGCATTAGTCTAAGAAATATTAATTTAAGCGAAGAAGAAAAAACCCAAATCAAACATTTTAATTTTTTAACGTTAAAAAAAGTAGTTTTTGTTTGTAATGTTGATGAAGTTGCTTTATTTGAACAAAGTCAAAATGTTGATGAAGTTCAAGCATACGCTAAAAAAGAAAATGCCGAAGTAATTATTTTATGTGCTAAACTAGAAGTAGAATTAAGTGAAATTAGTGATAACGAAACCTTATTAGAAGATTTAGGATTAAAAGAAAGTGGTTTAGATAAATTAACCAAAAAAGTATATCAATTACTGGATTTGCAAACATTTTTTACGGTTGGTAAGCAAGAAGTTCGCGCCTGGCCGTTTAAAAGGGGTCTAACGGCTCCCGAATGCGCCGGTATTATTCATTCTGATTTTCAAAAAGGATTTATTAAAGCCGAAGTAATTAGTTATCAAGACTTTGAAAAATATCAAAGTGAAAAAGCTGTTCAAGAAGCCGGAAAAAAAAGATTAGAAGGTAAAGAATATATTGTCCAAGATGGTGATATTTGCCATTTTCGATTTAATTAAAGGAGTGGATAAAAATGCTTGAAAACTTAAGCGAAAGATTAAGTAAGACTGTTAATAAAATAAAGGGCTATGGAAAAATAAGAGAAGAAAACATTCGCGAAATTATGCGGGAAATTAGGCTCGCCCTTTTAGAAGCTGATGTTAATTATCAAGTGGTTAAAGAATTTACTAACAAAGTAAAAGAAAAAGCCCTCGGTGAAGAAGTTCAAAAAAGCCTTAAACCAGCCGAAGTCTTTATTAAAATTATTCATGACGAAATAGTGCAACTTTTAGGAAAAGAAAATGCTGAAATTAGTACTAAAAAAGACTTTAATGTTTTAATGTTAATTGGTTTGCAAGGAAGCGGAAAAACAACGACAATTGGTAAATTAGGTCTTTATTTAAGAAAAAAACACAAATACAATCCACTTTTAGTAGCAGCCGATGTTTACCGCCCAGCCGCCATTGACCAATTAAAACAAATTGGTAATGAATTAAACATTAGTGTTTATGAAGAAGGGCAGGGAAAACCGCAAGAAATAGTTAAAAATGCT
>PWIL01000098.1 GCA_003560455.1 Mollicutes bacterium | reverse complement strand
AGGATTGATGGATGGCGGTGCTGATATTTTACTGGTAGAAACGGTTTTCGACACACTAAACGCCAAGGCCGCCCTTATGGCGATAAGTCAATACCAGGATGATCAAAGAATAAAAATCCCTGTAATGGTATCGGGTACAATAACCGATGCCAGTGGCCGGACCCTCTCCGGACAAACCACCGAAGCCTTTCTTACATCCATTTCTCATTTGGATCTTTTAAGCGTAGGACTTAACTGTGCTTTAGGTGCTGAGCAGCTTAAACCTTTTATGGAAATACTAAGCAATATGGCACCTTTTGCTGTAAGTGCCCATCCCAATGCGGGTTTGCCCAACCAGTTTGGCCAGTATGACCAGTCGGCTGCTATCATGGCTGACATCATTGAAGATTTTCTTGAAGATGGCCTGGTAAACATCATTGGTGGATGCTGCGGCACTACTCCTGAACATATTGAACGTATTGCTCATTTGGCTGATAAGTATGCTCCGCGGCAAATCCCCCAACCATCCAGCAATACTTTCCTCAGCGGACTTGAACATCTGGAGATAAGACCCGATTCTAATTTTACCAACATCGGCGAGCGAACCAATGTGGCCGGTTCAGCAAAATTTGCCAGGCTTATTAAGGAAGAAAAATATGAAGAAGCACTAAGCATTGCCTTGGACCAGGTAGAAAACGGGGCACAGGTTATCGATATTTGTATGGATGATGCCATGATTGAAGCCCCACAAGCAATGACCAGCTTCCTTAATCATATAGCAGCAGAACCTGACATTTCAAAAGTTCCGCTGATGATTGATTCATCGAAGTGGGAAGTTATTGAAGCAGGGCTGAAGTGTGTACAGGGAAAATCAATTGTTAACTCCATAAGCATGAAGGAAGGCGAAGAAGAATTTCTGCGCCAGGCCAAACTTGTAAAGCAATACGGGGCGGCAGTTGTGGTAATGTTATTTGACGAAAAGGGTCAGGCCGATACCTTTGAACGCAAGATTGAAATTGCGGAGCGAGCTTACAAGCTTCTCACCCAAAAAATTGATTTCCCGGCCCATAACATCATCTTCGACCCCAATGTGCTTGCCATTGCCACCGGAATCAGTGAGCATAACAATTATGCGCTGGATTATATACGCGCCTGCAGATGGATACGCGAGAACCTTCCCCATGTGCATATAAGCGGAGGGGTAAGTAACCTGTCCTTTTCTTTCCGTGGCAACAATATCATAAGGGAAGCCCTCCACTCGGCTTTCCTGTATCATGCCATACAGGCCGGTATGGACATGGGGATTGTAAACCCTGCCCTGCTGCAGGTTTATGATGAAATACCCAGAGATTTGCTGCGCCTGGTTGAAGACGCCATCCTTAACAGGAGAAAAGATGCCACAGAGCGCTTATTGCTTTACGCAGAAAGAGTAAAAGACCAGCAGGAAGACCGTAAAGAAAATTTAGACAAGAACGCCTGGAGAAATCTTAAAATCAGAGAAAGGCTTTCACATGCTTTGGTAAAAGGCAAAGATGAGTTTATCGAGGCTGATGTGGAAGAAATGCGGCAACAAATGTCCAAAGCTCTGGAAGTAATTGAAGGGCCTCTTATGGATGGGATGAATAAAGTTGGGGATCTTTTCGGCTCGGGAAAAATGTTCTTGCCACAAGTGGTAAAAAGTGCAAGGGTAATGAAAAAGGCTGTTGCCTGGCTTACACCCTTTATTGAAGAAGAAAAAGCTCTGCACGGCGATGTTTCCAGCGCCGGAAAAGTACTGATGGCAACCGTTAAGGGTGATGTACACGATATTGGAAAAAATATTGTGGGAGTTGTGCTGGCTTGTAATGGTTACGAGATTATTGACCTGGGGGTAATGGTACCCTGTGAAAAAATCCTTCAGGTAGCAAAAGACGAGAAAGTTGATATCATTGGGCTAAGCGGACTTATAACACCATCATTGGATGAAATGGTACATGTAGCTTCAGAGATGAAAAAGCAGGAATTTGCCCTGCCATTGCTCATCGGCGGTGCAACAACCAGTGTGCTGCACACGGCAGTAAAAATTGCTCCGGCTTATGACCATGGTGTCATACATGTAAAAGATGCTTCGCGGGCGGCAAAAGTTTGCAGTACGCTTATATCAAAACAAAAAGATACTTTTCTTCAGGAAACCACCGAAAACTACAAAACTCTGGTTTCCGAACACGAGCAACGTAACGCTTCCAGGCAATATCTTACAATGGATCAGGCACGCAAAAAGAAATTTCCTTATGTGCCAGAACAGGCCCATATTACACAACCTATCCAGCCCGGAATTCATGTATTTGAAAACTATTCTCTGGATGAAATATCAGCATAAATTGACTGGACCTTTTTCTTTTACGGTTGGGAAATCAAAGGCAAATACCCTGATATACTCGAAGACCCGCTTAAAGGTGAAGAAGCCCGTAAACTTTTTGAAGATGCCCGACAATTGTTAAAACAAATGATTGCCGATGGTTCTCTTCAGGCAAGAGGTGTGGCAGGAATATTTCCGGCAGGCAGCGAAAATGAAGACGTGATTATTTATAAAGACGAAGAGCGCAACGTTGAAGAATTACGGTT
>PWIL01000017.1 GCA_003560455.1 Mollicutes bacterium | reverse complement strand
TCAGTAATTTTGAGTTTATCAAACAATATATCGCCCAGTTGCTTGGGAGAGCCAATATTGAACTTTGCTCCCGCCAGTTTATAAATTTCTTCTTCGATTAACTCAATGTCTTTCTTAAGTTTCAGGGAGTAATCTTCAAGCGCTTCAGTATCCAATTTTACGCCATGACTTTCCATATCCGCAAGCACGTATATGAGGGGAGTTTCCATCTCATCAAAAAGCTTAGTAATTTTGTTTTCTTTGAGCATGGGCTCAAATACTTCCCTGAGTTGCTGAGTAACATCTGCATCTTCGCAGGCGTATGCGGTAACGGTATCAAGCGGAACATCACGCATGCTTTTCTGATTCTTGCCTTTTTTGCCAATGAGTGATTCAATACTCATAGGCCTGTAATCGAGGTAGGTTTCGGCCAGGATATCCATATTGTGCCGCATGTCGGGCTGCAAAAGATAATGAGCCAGCATGGTATCGAAAAGTTTGCCCTGAACTTGAATGTTATAGTTTTTCAGCACACCGATGTCAAACTTGAGATTCTGGCCGGTTTTTTCAATTTCAGGATCTTCAAGGATATCCTTAAACTCCAGGGCCAGCTTTTCAGCTTTTTCCTGATCTTCAGGAAAGGGCACATACCAGGCTTCACCGGGTTTTATACAAAAGGCAATGCCAACAAGCTCCGCATTAATAATATCAAGACCTGTGGTTTCGGTATCAAAGCAAAACGAGCCAGCTTTTTTGAGTTTGTCGACCAGTTTTTTAATATCCTCATCTTTTTCAATTGTCCTGTAATCGTTATCCTTCAAAAGTTGCTCTTTCTTTTCCCGGGCTTGCTGGGCGGGGTCTTTAAAGGCATCGGTGCCTGCAAAAAGATCCATTTGTCCCTCCATCTGCTCTTTGGAGGGCATGGCTTTGGGGGCTTCCTCTTTTATGTGTTCAAAAACTCTTTTGGCGTAGGTGCGAAATTCAAGTTCATCAAAAAGCGGAATCAGTATATCAGGATCAGGGTCTGTGATTTTGAAGAGTTCTTCATCCCACTCAACGGGCACATCGAGAATGATGGTAGCCAGGCTTTTTGACATAAGAGCCTGTTCTGCGTTTTCTTTGAGACTTTCGCGGCTGCGGTTTTCTGCAACTTTATCCAAATTTTCCAGGAGATTTTCAACGGAGCCAAATTCGGCAATAAGTTTTTTTGCTTTCTTCTCGCCAATTCCAGGCACACCGGGAATATTGTCGGAAGCATCGCCCCAGAGACCAAGAATGTCAATGAGTTGCTCAGGTCTTTCAATGCCAAACTTTTCGCATATTTCTTTTACACCAAGAACTTCGGTACCGTTACCCATACGGGCGGGTTTGTACATAAAAATATTTTCTGAAACCAGCTGACCAAAATCCTTGTCGGATGTCATCATATAAACTGTGAATCCATCCTTTTCGGCTCGTTTGGCAAGCGTTCCCACAATGTCATCGGCTTCGTAGCCGGCCAGTTCCAGTATGGGGATATTGAAACCTTCGATGAGTTTTTTGATATAGGGTATTGATGTAACGATATCTTCAGGGGTATCTTCACGGTTGGCTTTGTATGCGGTAAAGTCGGTTTGCCGTTGTGTGGGTGCAAAAGCATCAAAAGCTACGGCAATATGCGTAGGTTTTTCTTTCTTCAGAACTTCCAGTAAAGTATTGGCGAAACCCAGCACTGCCGAAGTATTCAATCCTTTGGAATTAATACGGGGATTGCGGTTCAGGGCAAAATAGGCCCGGTAAATCAGGGCCATGGCATCCAATAAAAACAGTTTTTTCGGTTCAGACATACTTCTTCATCTTTAATTTGAGAAGTCAAAGATAATGATTGACCCCGACAATTTTGCCTTTCCCGAAAAGGAAATATCTGCAGGATTTCTTTGTATTATCAGAAATTACCGTGCTGTGTTCGATTGATGATTTCATTCTGAAGGCTTTCGCCCAGATCATTGAAATAATCGGAATACCCGGCTACCCTGACAATGAGATCGCGATGTTTTTCCGGATGCTTTTGCGCATCTTTCAAAGTTTCGGCATTGACAACATTGAACTGAATATGATGCCCGTTGAGTTTGAACCATGTGCGGATATAGCTGCAGAGTTTCTGCAACGCTTCATCATTTTTAAAGAACTGCGGGGCAAATTTCTGGTTGAGCAAGGTACCCCCGGTTTTTATATGGTCAATTTTGGCAGCAGAAAGGATTACAGCAGTGGGGCCATTTACATCGCAGCCTTGCACCGGGCTAATACCCTCGCTTAAAGGTTCTCCGGCCAGGCGGCCATCGGGCATGGCGCCGATGCGCTCGCCAAAATATACATGGCAGGTGGTGGGCAGCATATTGATGCGAAATACACCACCGCGGTAAGTTGGCCGACCGTTAACCGCTTTGTAAAAGCTGTTGAAGACCTGTACGGCGAAATGATCAGCCTGCTCAACATTATTACCCCAACGGGGGGTTTCGTAAATCAGATTGTGACGTAATTCTTCATAGCCTTCGAAATTTTTTGCCAGAATATCCCTCAGCTTTTCCAGGCTCAGAAGTTTTTCATCGAACACCCATTTTTTGATGACTGAAAAGTTATC
>PWIL01000141.1 GCA_003560455.1 Mollicutes bacterium | reverse complement strand
TTTACCTGATGCCCTTTTTGTGGTTATACTGGCTGCTGTTATTTTAGTAGGTGGAGGAGCAGCCTTTGCTTTTCTGAGAATAAACGGAAAAACTTTACCCTTATTTATAGCCGATGCTTTTAAGTTTAGCCTCACTTCCAAAGTATATGTATGGCAAAAACAAGAAAAGCCGATAAATATTTTTGATGAAGAAAAAAAGACACCTTTAGTTCAAGAAAAAGATGACAAAGAAGATCTTCCATTCAAAATTTCGGAAAAAAGCCACCTAAAAAAAATGCAAGAAAAAATGGAAACAAGAACCAAATAAAAATTAATTATGACCAGACCATCAACCCAAGAATTCTTGGAATTAGAAGAAATAAAAGAAGGAACAGTAATTCTAAAAAATAAATCATTAAGAGGTATTTTAATGGTTTCTTCTTTGAATTTTGCACTAAAGTCAGACGAAGAACAAAGTGCTATTATTTATCAATTTCAAAACTTTTTAAATTCTTTGGATTTTTCAACCGAAATTGTTATTCATTCACGAATATTAAACCTGACCGGCTATTTGGATAAGCTAAGGGAGGTGGAAAAAAACCAAAAAAACGAACTTATGAAAATTCAGGCTGCAGACTATATTAAGTTTATTGAAGAACTGGTCGATAGCCGGGAAATTCTTGTTAAAAATTTTTTTGTTGTTGTCCCATTTAGTGTAATCAATATTCCAAAAATCAGCACTGAAAAAAAAATCAAATTCAGCAAAGAGGACTTTAAAAGAGGCAGATCCCAGCTTTGGCAAAGAATGGAGTTTGTAGCTACCGGACTAAGAAGCTGTGGTCTTGATTCAAGCCCTCTTGATTCTTTGGGATTAATTGAACTTTTTTGGAGTTTATATCACCCCGAACATGCGGAAAAAGGATATTACCCGGAAATACCCCCTGAAATTATTAAATAAATATTAATTATGGATATACCTTTTATAAAAAATTTACCTTTTTCAAAAAAGAAAAAAACGGAAATACCGGAAAAAACTTTTGATTTGCCCAATATCACAACAAAAGATATTATTGCTCCTTCTTCTATTGAAATAAAGCCGGACCACATAAAAATAGGGGACAGGCTTGCCAAATCATTTTTTATTTTTTCTTACCCTAAATACATAACTACCGGCTGGCTTTCCGCAATAATAAATGTCGACAAACAAATAGATATCAGTTTTCATATTCATCCTTTTGATACTGCTTTGGTCTTAAAACAATTAAGAAAAAAAGTAACTGAGGTGCAAGCGGAACTAAATGAAAGGGCGGAAAAAGGCCTGGTAAGAGACCCTGTGCTTGATGCAGCTTTTCAAGACTTGGAAAATTTACGAGACAGACTGCAAACCGCCCAAGAAAAAGTTTTCAAATTCGGTCTCTATTTAACTGTTTACGGAGAAAATATGGAAGATCTTAAAAAAATGGAAACAAGCTTAAGGTCTGTTTTGGAATCAAGGCTAATCTATATTAAACCATGCCTACATCAACAAAAAGAAGGATTTAATTCAACCTCTCCTTATGGTTTGGATCAAATTCAGGTTTATACTCCAATGAATACCGAACCCTTATCGTCTACATTTCCTTTCATTTCTTTTGATTTAAGCTCCAATGAAGGAATTTTATACGGTATCAACAGGCATAATAATTCTTTAATTCTTTTCGACAGATTTTCATTGGAAAATGCCAACAGCTGTATATTTGCCAAAAGTGGCTCGGGAAAATCATATATGGTTAAACTGGAAATTGTCCGCTCTTTAATGCTCGGAGTGGATTGCATAATTCTTGATCCTGAAAATGAATATAGACCCCTGGTTGATGCTGTTGGCGGTTCATTTTTTAATATGTCTTTAGCGTCGCCTCATCATATTAATCCATTTTACCTTCCAATTCCCAGAGAAGACGAAAGACCTGAAGATGTACTAAGGTCCAATATTATGAATCTGGTAGGGCTTTTAAGAATAATGCTTGGCGGCCTTTCAGCTGAAGAAGACGCTATTATGGATCGCGCTCTAACAGAAGCCTATGCTGCAAAAGATATTACCCCTGAAACAGATCCTTTGACTTGGAAAGATAAAACCCCCCTGATGTCTGACTTAGAGCAAGTGCTTGAAGGAATGGAGGGAACAGATTCTTTGGTCAGAAGAATGAGAAAATTTACTCAGGGAACATTTTCTCAATTTTTTAATCAACCAACCAATATTTCAACAGACAACCATTTTGTTTGTTTTGGAATAAGAGACATGGAGGACGAACTCAGGCCAATGGCAATGTTTATGATTATGAGATATATCTGGAATAAAGTCTGCTCTAATCTTAAAAAAAGAATTTTAGTTATTGATGAGGCTTGGTGGATAATGAAAACGGAAGACGGCGCATCCTTTCTTTTTGGAATGTGTAAAAGATCAAGAAAATATTGGCTCGGAGTAACAACAATAACTCAAGACGTAAGTGACTTTATGAGGTCGGAATACGGCCGTCCGATTATTACCAATTCATCTCTTTTGTTTTTAATGAAACAATCTTCCGCAACTATTGAAGCAATTCAAAAAACATTTAACCTGACGAATGAAGAAAAATATCTTTTACTTGAATGCGAGGTTGGAGAGGGAATAT
>PWIL01000124.1 GCA_003560455.1 Mollicutes bacterium | reverse complement strand
TTAACTGCTGAAGATACAGAAATTTTAAAAGAATTGATTGGTGGCGAGTGGAATTTTTTGAGACGAGCAATTATTGTTGAAATTGATGAAGAGAAAATTGCTGGGGCGATAATTCCTTCACCACATATGGGTCGTTCGGATCGGCCTTTTGGGGAAGTTGTTGATAATCGGAGTGGCAACACTGGCCGTGGTATTAATTTAAACAGTATTACTGATAATGATTTAGAAGGTGTTTTAGATATTTATTTTTATAATAGTATTACGCCAGGTTTAAATAGAATTGACGAAAGGGCGCAAGAAAAAGTGCTTGAAGCATCTTATTTCTATCGATAAATAATGAAAAGATTAGGATTATTAATTTTGTTTTTGTGCTGTTTGCCAATGAGTATTTTTGCCGAAAATATTCGTGAAGAATATCAATATGATTTATATCGAGCACGGGTTATTGATTTAAGTGAAAAAACTATTTATGAAGAAGGTCAGGAAACTGTTGTTCAAGAAGCTGAAATTATTATTTTAAATAAAGAAAAAAAAGGTGAAGAAGCAAGGATTACTAATACTTTAACTGGTGATCAAGTTTATGATATGCCCTTAACAGAAGGAGCGCATATAACCGTTCATTTAGAAAATGATAGTTTCTATTTTATTTCATATGATAATACAAGACCATTAATTATTTTATTACTTGTGTTTTTAATTAGTTTATTAGTAATTGGCGGTTTAAAAGGCTTAAAAGCTTTAATTGCATTAAGTGCAACAATTAGTTTAATTATATTTGTGATGATTCCTTTATTATTAAATGGCTTCAGTCCCATTTTTGCCTCAGTTTTAATTTGCGCTTTAGCGGCAGTAATTACCTTTTTTATCATTTCTGGTGTTAATAAAAAATCTTTTGCCGCCACAATTGGAACAATCGGTGGTTTAATTTTAGGTGGACTGATTGCATATGGTTTTGGCGCTTTTGCTCGTTTATCGGGCTTTAGCGCTGATGATGCAACAATGCTGCTTTATTTACCAACAGCGATTGATTTTGATTATCGTGGTTTGTTGTTTGCCGGAATTATTATTGGTGCTTTAGGTGCAGCGATGGATGTTGCTATCTCAATTGCTTCGGCTTTATCGGAGTTGCAAAAAGAAAACCCTAATATCCCAGTTAAAAACTTAATTGCTAGTGGTTTTAATATTGGGCGTGATATAATGGGGACGATGATTAATACTTTAGTTTTAGCTTATATTGGCGGAACAATCACTATAATGTTATTATTTGTTGGGTTTGAAACACCTTTATTTCAAATTATTAATTTAGACTTTGTTGCGACTGAAATAGTTCGAGCGGTAGCTGGTAGCATCGGGTTATTATTTGCCATTCCAATTACTATTTTTGCTTATACTACTTTAACATGGCATCGGGAGGAAAAATGAAAAAATTATTAGTTTTATTAATTTTATTTTTAATACCAGGACAGGTGAGTGCTTGTCCGCATTTTGATGCAGATGGCAATATGTATTTGCTTTATTATGATTATGAAGATTATGAAACAACGATTATTGAATATCCAAAAATTAAATATAATCAATTATATTTTCTTAATCCGGATGATGATATTTTGAAAGAACAATTTGAAATACCTTTTTTTATGTCAACTTGGATTGATTATGAGCATGATTTTTTTGCTTTAATTGAAGAACCATATTATATTGATTTCGATCAATTAGAAGTGGAAGGAGAAGACTTTTTTTTAGAAATTAAAGTTACGAATAGTCAAGAAATAATCCTGCCCCTTGTTGAAGAAGAAACAACAAGATTATCGTATTTAATTAACACCAAATGGATTAATGATGAACTGCATCAAAATATTTTAGACCGAATTAATCAGTATACAAGCGATATGCCAGTGACACCTTTAGAATACGATGTTTTTTATATTGGTGCTAAGCATGGAACAATGAATCAAAATTGGGAAAGTGATCAAGCAATTATTAATGATTTTTTTGACCCAATAAAAATTAGAATGCCAATGGGAGAATTATCTGACAATTTTACAATTATAAAAATTGAAAGTTTTGATCGTGAAAAAAGTGTTATATCCGAAATTGATTTTACAGTTGAAGATGATTATATAGTTTTTACTGCTGAAAATAGTGCTTATTTTCAAGTTGTGGAAGCAGACGGTGAGATAACACCAATCGAAGTAATCAATGAAGATTATGATGAAGAAATGAAAATGTTTGAGATAGAAGATGAAAAACCAAATTTATTGGGCGTGATTATTCTTAGTGCTATTGCCATTATTGCTTTTGTAATTTTTTTGATTTATATTAATAAAAAGCAAATAAAAGTGTAAAAAAAAATAAAAAAATGTTATAATATTTGAATAGGGAGTAAGAAAATGACAGGAGAGAATATACCTAATCATGTGGCGATTATTGTTGATGGTAATGGCCGCTGGGCGGAAGAACAAAATAAATCACGAAGTGCAGGTCATCAAGAAGGGGCGAAAAACTTAGATAAAGTTATTGACTATGCATTTAAAAAAGGCGTTAATTATTTAAGCATTTTTGTTTTTTCAACCGAAAATTTTAAGCGTAGCAAAGCAGAAGTTGATTTCTTAATGAAATTAATTAAAATAAAATTT
>PWIL01000166.1 GCA_003560455.1 Mollicutes bacterium | reverse complement strand
GCAATTAGTTGGGCTTCTTCGGGAACATTAGGTTTCTCAGGAAGTAAAAAATCAACTCCGTTTGCAGCTGGTAGTGCAGCTGAAACAGCAGCAAAATCAGCAACTGAGATGGGTATGAAGGTGGGAGATGTCTTTGTAAAAGGTCTTGGTTCAGGTCGTGAAACAGCAATTAGATCATTACAAACGGCAGGGTTAGAAATTCAATCAATCACAGACGTAACCCCAGTCCCACATAATGGCTGTCGTCCCCCAAAACGACGCCGAGTGTAAAAAAGGAGAGTGAAGAAATGTTAAATTTTGAAAAACCAATTTATAAAATAACAGAATATATTGAAAATAATAACTTTGGGAAATTTGAATTAGAACCACTAGAAAGAGGTTTTGGAACAACAATTGGAAATGCTTTAAGAAGGGTTATGTTATCAAGCATGCCTGGTAGTGCAATCGTTGCCGTTAAAGTAGAAGGAGCAATGCATGAATTTCAAACTTTAGATGGCGTTGTTGAAGATTTAACAACGATTATTTTAAATCTAAAAAATGTTGCAATTAGAAATCATTCTGATGAATCAAAAAAAATGACTATCAGCGTTGATAAAGAAAAAGTTGTCACAGCCGGCGATATTAATTGTGATGCCGACATTGAAATTATTAATAAAGACTTAGTTATTGCAAATGTCGCTAAAGGCGGGCAATTAAATATGGAAATGATTGTTGCTAATGGACGCGGTTATGTTCCAGCTAGCGAGAATAAAATACATGTTGAAGATGAAAAAATGGGTTTTATTCCAATTGATGCAATGTACCTACCAATTGAACGAGTTGTTCCAGAGGTTGAAAGCACACGAGTTGGTCAAAAAGCCAATTATGATAAATTAATTTTAAATGTCAAAACCAATGGCGCTCTTCGTCCTGAAGAAGCTGTTGCATTAGCCTCTAAAATATTGAAAGAACATTTAAAAATTCTGATTGATTTAGATGAAATAGCTGATGAAACAGGTGTAATTACAGCTAAAACTGAAGATACAAAACAACGTAAGTTAGAAACGCCAATTGAAGATTTAGATTTAACACCAAGAGCGGAAAACTGTTTGAAAAAAGCTGAAATTAAAACGCTAGCTGAGTTAGTTGAAAAAACTGAAAGTGAAATTAAACAAATCAGAAATCTTGGTCAAAAATCATTAAAAGAAATTTTAGATAAAGTAAAAGAATTAGAATTAGAATTTAAAAGTGAAGAATAGGAGGACATTATGTATCGAAAACTAGGAAGAGATAATAAACATCGGCGGAGCATGCTCGCCAATTTGACTAAAGATTTAGTCATGAACGAAGAAATTGTAACGACTGAAACACGCGCTAAAGAAGTTCGTAAATTTGTTGATAAAATGATTACCTATGGTAAAGATCAAACTTTAGAATCGCGTCGCCGAGTAGCTGCTTTTTTTCACAATGACAAAAAGGTTACTAGTAAAGTATGTGATGACTTGGCCAAAAGATATCAAGATCGCAAGGGGGGCTATGCAAGGATTGTCAAAATAGCTGAACGAAGAGGCGATAATTCTTTAATGGTCGTGATTAAATTAGTACAAGAAAAAGAACAACAAAACTAAAATTTGTTGTTTTTTTTAAAAACAAGTGTCAAATAAAATCAAAAAAGGTTGTGTTAAAAAAAATAATATGTTACAATTTAGAAAGTAAAGGAGGTTTAGAATGAATAAGAAAGGGTTTACATTAATTGAATTACTAGCTGTTATCGTTATCTTAGCAATTATTTTATTAATTGCAATGCCAATTGTCTTGAATGTGATTAATGAGGCGAGAAGGGGAGCGTTTGAATCAACAGCACGTGGTTTATTTAAAGCAGCTGAAACAGAATTCTACCGTGAATCATTAAATGACACACCAAGCGCTACTACTTATAGTGGGTCAGACTATGGCGCGTTAGAATATTCTGGGCAAGCACCTGAGGATGGCGCGATTTTTGTTGACAGTAATGGCGAAATAGCAATGTGGTTGTTTGATGACACTTATTGTGCGATATTAGAATTAGGCGAACAAGATATTGCTGTCACAGAGCAAGATACTGCCGGCGATTGTACAGATCAATATCCTGGAACATTCCCAACACCTTAGTAAATAATAAAAGTCTAATAAAAACAAGGATTTCAATCCTTGTTTTTACTTGTCAAAAATTAAAAATATCGTTATAATGGAAAAAGGTGATTAAAATGAAAATAGCAATAATTGGTGCTGGAGCTTATGGTTTAGCAATCGCTCTAATGCTTTATCAAAACAAGCATGATATTACAATGTATGTAAAAACAAAAGAAGAATTAGGCACATTGAAAAATAAACAAATCAATGAAAAAAAATTCCCTAATGTAAAAATGCCGAAAGAAATTAAATTTACAAATAATATGCAAGAGTGTGTAAAAAATAGCGAACTTATCTTTATTATGGTTCCAGCTGGTTTTGTCGATGACGTTAGTCGCGAATTGAAAAACTATTATCAAGATCAATATGTTTGTATCGGTTCCAAAGGAATCGAACAAGACTCCTGCCTTTTTGTTGATGATGTCTTTCGCAAATATATAGATACTAAAAAAATAGCTGTTATTTCTGGACCCTCTTTTGCTGTTGATATCGCTGCCTATGCACCAATTGGTTTAACACTCGCTAG
>PWIL01000123.1 GCA_003560455.1 Mollicutes bacterium | reverse complement strand
GTCGACGTTCTGACCGAATTCCAGGTAAAAAAAGCCCGGTCCATGCGGAACGGGCCTTCAGTATCAGCCGTAGTCGGGGGCTGACTTACTCGGCAGGAGCCTGCTCGGGCTGCTGCGGCTGACCGAGACGCCAGGCGGGACTCGATGGCCCTCGCGGCCGCCCGGTGGGCGCGCTGCGCTTGGCCCAACCCTGGGGCTGGTCCGTTGTGCCAGTCTGGGTTTGGTTGTAGGTTAGGGAAGGCTTCGGCCGGCTTATAACAATGTCGCCACTCTGGAGGATCTCATCATGATCAAAAGCTTGTTACCGCTTGCTGCTCTTCTCTTGGTCGCGCCTGCCCTGACGCTGGCAGCGGACCGCCTTGCGCCGGTAGAGGGCACCGAGGTCTACTTCATCGCGCCCGCCGATGGCGACACGGTGGAGACCACCTTTACCGTCCGCATGGGGCTGCACGGTATGGGTGTGGCGCCCGCTGGCGTTGATGTGGGCAACACAGGGCATCACCACCTGCTGGTCAACACTCCGCTCGATGAACTCGATCTCGGTGCGGGGCTGCCATTCAGTGAAGGCACGCGTCACTTCGGCGGCGGCCAGACCGAGGCCAGCCTGCAACTGCCCGCCGGCGAACATACCCTGCAACTGCTGTTCATGGACTATCGCCACCTCAGCTTCGACCCGCCGGTGGTCTCCGACGTGATCACCATCACCGTCGAGTAGGTCCACCGGACCGACTCGCGTTCGCTACCTCGGGCGTATCCGCCGCCGGCCGGGGTCGACTGGCCGGCGTCTTCAGTGGTCAACCTGAAGCTCGCCTGATGCGGCCAACCGACCTTCCTCAGGGGCGACATGGCGGAGTTCGTGTCCAAGAGTCAGGAGGCGTTGAAGGGACGTTTATTCGTGGTACTCGTGCATAGCCAAGACGAAGAAGCGAACGGCAAGGCCGGTGATGTGATGGAAACCACGATGGCGGAGCAGACCATCCGCCGGCGCTCAGGGTCTCAAGGCGACCCTGAGCGGGCACTCGGTCTCGATGGATGAGGGTCTCCAGTCGTGCCTCAAGCGGACAGTCGTCACCCGGCCTTTTCGTGCTCGATCGTCCGCTTCCTTGAGGACCCGACGAAGGCGATGGGATGCAGGCTCTCGTCATCCTCGAGGAGAGCCCGCGCCCGTTCGACCAGCGGCGCCACCATTTTCCAGTAGGCCTCGGGTATCGCGCTCACGGCCTGTCCCCGGCAACCTCGAAGGCCTTCGTTCCCGGAATGCGGGCATCCGGCGGCATCGCGATGTTGAAAAGCCAGCGACCTTGTGCTGAGCCAATCGGTCGGCCGCCCGTTCCGCCATGTTTGCAATCTTGGTGCCGGGCGCTTCTCCGGACAAACCCAGCCGATGGATTTCGTTGCCGTCTCCCCGGGCGTCTCGACCTGGTGCGAAGTGGCCGAACCCGCCCACCTGCGGTTCATGGGGATTCCCTGCGAGCTGGCGCGCGCCTGCCTGGAGCGCGATGCTGACGACCCGCTGGATTTTGGTCCCATCCACACCGGTCATCATGGCGACCCGCTGATCGCCCAGGGGCTGGATCTCCTGTGGCAGGAACTCGTCCGCCACTGCCGCCAGGCCACCGGCCTGCCGCCGAGCAGGTACCGGCGCCTGCACCAGAAGTGCCCACATCACACACCTGGGCCCGCTGCGTAAAACCGCAGGAACTGATCGCTCACCGCAAGATCTCGGAAGTCGGATCCGTCGATTCTGTCTAGCCTCCAAGGCGAGCTCACCCACGGATGAAGGAGGCAGCGATGAGCGAATCTACCCTCTATGAGCGGTTGGGCGGTGAGGGAAGCATCCATGCCCTGGCCACCACCATCTTCGACAAGCACATGCGCAACGCTGCGGTCAGCAATCGCTATGTGAACAGCGATCGTGACGACGTGATTCGCCTTGTCAACGAATTCATCAACGCCGGTACCGGTGGCCCTGAGGTCTATACCGGGCGCGACATACTGGCCACCCACCGCGGCATCAACGTCTGTGAGGAACATTTCGGGGCCGTCCTCGACGACATCGTCGAGGCCTTGAACGAACACGGTGTTGGCCAGCGCGAACAGGAGGAGCTTCTAATGATCTCGTGGTCGCTGAAGCCTGACATCGTGCGTGTCTGAAACTGCCACACGGGAGGTCCGTCATGAACAGGAAACAAGGTTCTTTCTTCGACCCCTGATCGCAAGCGTCCTCGACGGGTCCCGGGCGACCCGGAAAGCATGCGCCGTCACCGGTGCGGTTCGGCTTTGCTTCACGGCACGCCACGATGTGCGGTTGCGTAGGGTGCCCATGGGCGACCGAATTGCGCCGTCCATCCTCCGGGTCCGGCAACTGCGTGGTTTCCAAAGGGTATCAGCACGGTTCGGCTGTAGACGCTTTCGCTGGCCTCCCGCACGCCATCGGCTCAGCCGAGCACCGATGGCAGCCAACTGCTGAGATGCCTGCCGTCGGTCAGCAGCCAGTCTGCCCAGAGGGTTTGGTGCGCAAGGACGATCGCCCAGAAAACGATCTGGAAGGAAGCCTTGCGGGTCTTGTGTCGAAACAACTGCTGGGCAACAAGTGCTCCCGGCCAGCCGCCGAGCAGTTCCGCAAGATGCAGGCGTTTCTCGGGGACGCGTCGGCGCTCGTTCAGCGCATTCTGCTTGT
>PWIL01000128.1 GCA_003560455.1 Mollicutes bacterium | reverse complement strand
CTGATCAACAATTTCTCGCAGTTCATCGTAAATACCGGTTTTACTGATGGCCGCATCTAACAACTCACTCAAATCATCATCAATATTAGCTGAATCATCTTTTTTGGTAACAGATGAATTACTAAAAATTTGTGATTCAATATTTTCCGGGTTGCTAAGCCCATCCAATGTCTGGACTAAAGCTGTTATCCCTACAAGCCACGGATCAACATCAAAAACATAGCTATTTTTGATCTCTTGAAGGTCATATCCATTATTTTCTATCATTTCATTTAAATCAGTAAGCATCTCTTCTATAAATTCACCTAATCCTATTTCAGCTGGTTCAAGAGCTTCGATATATAACTCCATTCCATCACACAATATATTTCCATCTTCACTTTCAATTACAACGGTAACAGTTCCACCCTCTCTCCACTGTACCGGATGAGCAGGCACAATCAGCGTAGCTTCATCATCTGATGTGCGCTCTAAAAAAGTAATTACTCGCTTTTCATCAAACTCACTTTCATCGTCGTAAATCCATGCAAAAGGTTCATCACCCAAAGCCGGGCCAATACCCTTAACCATAATCGTTGTTATTGGCTCTGCCGCATGTTTGTCCAAAGCCAACTCCTCACATGAAAATCCAACCTCACCATCTTCCCCAGCCACTGATGAACCTGGAGAGTCAGAACATCCTTGCGATAGTAGTAGAATCCCTGCCAATACAATGGCCGCAATTAAACCATTTTGATGAATTTTATTATATAATCTCATTTCTTTCACTCCTGTTTCATTATAAATCAAGCAAGGCAACTTCACCGTCGCCATCTTCAGCCGTTACCCTCAGCCCTTCAGGGGAATCCAGAAACCTTTCATACGTACATGGCATGTCTCTTCTCTCTTCTGAAAACACATTACCGATAAAGCATCTGCCTGCTTCATGATCCAGAGTTACATCCATTGGCTGGGTAAAATTTGAATCCGTAATTGTAATCGAAATAAAGAATGCCTCGCTGGTCAGTGTATTATCCCCCTCAAGTGCATCTTCTGTAACCACACTGCCAACAGTTTGGCCATTCGACTCAAGTATAAGGCCAAAGGTTTGGCGGTTTCTGTCTTCTTCTGTCGCGGATGTGGAATCGCTGCATGCGAATGCAAAAGATGCAATGAATAGGGCTGCTGTGATAATGGTAAGTGGTTGTTTGCTGTTCATGGATTGTAGGTGCCTAAAATAGGTTGACATAAATTTTCACATTTAACCCGATTATTGATCTCTAACCATAAAAGCCCAAAACAGCCTCAGCCTCCGACATGGAAATGGGAAAAATTTTTAGATATAGCGAAAATCTTTGTTTCTGTCAGATTATTTAGAAAAATCTGACATTAACAAGGTATTATCAGGCATAGCTTTAAACTATTACTTGTTATTTTCTTAAAAAAAGAGCTGAATTTTTGGGAAAAATCATTTATATACGTGCATTACTTCCACAAATTTTACTCGAATTTACAAGTAATTCACATTTATGATTCAGACAGAATTTTATTAAGTGAAAACAGCACTAATGCTCACTTGAAATATCATTCTCGTCACTGAAATAACTGCTATCATCTGAAAGAAATGGACAATATTACAACCTTGCTGAAAGCTCAGGAATCAGGTGTAGATGAAGGTTTAATGCATAACCTGATGCCACTGGTTTACGAAGAGATGAAACGTATTGCAAGCAGGCAGCTTTACAGAGAAAGGGTAAATCACACATTAAATACCACGGCTCTTGTGCACGAAGCCTACCTGAAACTCTCCAAACTGGACCGCATAGACCTCAAAAACCGAAATCATTTTTTTGGAGTTGCCTCCCATGTTATGAGAAATATCCTTGCTTCATATGCTGTTAAAAAAAATGCCCTGAAAAGAGGAGGCGATTTGAACCAGATAACGCTGGGCAGCGAAGCACTTGCTGTGGAATATAATATTGAAGATATCCTCTCAATCCACCAGGCCCTGGAAAAACTGGCCACGGTGGATGAGCGCCAGGTAAGAGTAATTGAATGCCGGTTTTTTGGCGGCATGACATTAGATGAAACTGCCGAAGCACTGGGCGTATCAGGCCGAACGGTGAGCCGCGATTGGGAGCTGGCAAGAGCGTGGCTAAACGTAGAACTTGGGTTTGATGACAAAGAGTAAATCATAAAAAACGGAATTCATCATTACGTATGGACAGTAAAAAGTGGAACTGTGTTAAAAATTTGTTTAATAATGCACTTGAAAGAGATGAGAAAGAAAGGGATAACTGGCTGAGAAAAGAGTGTGGAAAAAATGAGGAGCTTTATAAAGAGGTCAGTAAACTTCTCAGGGCAAGAAAGGCTGCCAGCCCTATTGATAAACCGCTGGATAAATTACCTGACACAATTTTTTCTCCGGAGAATATTGATGATGCCAACCGAAAAGTAGGCAACTACCGGCTTCTTGAGGTAATCGGGTACGGCGGAATGGGGGTTGTCTATCTGGCTGAACGGGTTGACGGAGAGTTTGAGCAACAGGTTGCACTGAAATTTTTACGGTTTGGCATGGCCAGTAAAAAGTTGATCAGACGCTTTAAAAAAGAACGCCAGATCCTGGCTAAGCTTCAACATCCCAGCATAGCGCGGCTCTACGATGGCGGAGTAATGAAAGACGGCACCCCCTGGTTTTCTAT
>PWIL01000029.1 GCA_003560455.1 Mollicutes bacterium | reverse complement strand
TTTTTTCTACTTTAACTTTATTAGCACCAATTGTAACGGTTGTGATGTTTTATATTCAAGGTGATATTGTTTTATCATTAGGCTTGGTAGGATCATTATCTATTATTCGTTTTCGTACACCAATTAAAGATACTCGTGATATGGTTTTTCTTTTTTGGACAATTGTGGTTGGTTTAGGTGCCGGTACATTTAATTGGATATTAGTAGTTATTACAACCATAATTATTGGTTCGGTTGTGTTGTTTTTCTATTTTATTAAAGATGGTGATAAACTACAGAAAGAATATGTTTTAATTATTGGTGGCACTGATGAAATAAATAGTAAAATTTTAGAAATTTTGAAAAAAAATATTCCTCATTGTCAAATAAGATCACAAGAAATTGCTGAAGATAATTGGGAGGTAGTGTATGAAATGCGTTTACTAGATCGGAATGTGAAAAATTTAGAAAACGTTATGCAAGAAATCAGATCATTAGAAAATATTAAGAAAGTGTCGCTACTAGCGCCACAATTACCGTTACCATTATAATATGAAACCTAATAGTCGTTTTGAATTAAAATATCGCATTCCGTATTCTGAATATTATAAAATTAAAAATATTATTAAAAAACATATGAAAGAAGATAAATATACTGAAAAAAGTGCGACCAAAAAATATTTGGTTCGCAGTATTTATTACGATAATTATCAATTAAAAAATTATCATGAAAAAATAAATGGTAATTATTCTCGCATCAAAATAAGGTTTAGAACGTATACGAAAGAACCAGATGATAATTCGCTTTTAAGCGTAGAATTAAAAACAAGAACCGGTGAATTAATGGAAAAGTTTTCGACGCTTATTAGTTATGCTGAATATAAAGAATTTATAGAACAGCGAAACTTTGCTAATATGAAAAATCGTGTTTTAAATGAAGTAGCGCGTTTATTTAATGTTCATAATTTTGAACCGTTAGTAGTAGTGGAATATCTTCGCGAAGGTTATGAATCGCGTGATAAAAGAAGATTACGAATGACATTTGATCATGATGTTAAGTTTCAAAAAACTAAGGACCTTTTTGATAAAAAAGAAATTTTTCGCAAATGCCAAAATCGCGATATTATTTTTGAAATAAAATATACCGGAAAACTACCATTTTGGGTTTCTTCAATGATTAAAGAATATGGTTTAAAACGATTAGCAAATAGTAAATATTGTCAAGCAATTGAAGCAACCCATTTAGATATGATCACCCAAGTTGAGCGCAAGCAATTGTGGCAAGATTTTAAAATGTTTGCGCAAAGGGAGGAAGCATGAAAAAGTTTATTATTTTTTGGCTTTTTTTTGTTGTTTTAGTAATAAGCTTAATTGCTAGTTTATATTTTTATAATATGGATTACATTAATCGCACTTTTCGCACCTTTCAAGTTAATTTTTCCCATGATAGTGGCTTTTATGATGAAGAAATTGCTTTAACATTATCTAGTCCAAGAGAAGATGCGACAATTTATTATACCCTTGATGGTTCAGTGCCAAATCCTGATAATATTACTGGTGACAATGAATATTATTACAAGCAAAAAGAATTAGATGATGATTTAGAAGAAACATATTACCAAACTTTTCAATATGACGGTGACCCAATTGAAATTACACCAGCATTAAATCAAAATGATTTATACAAAATTAACACTAATCCTGCAAGCCATTATATTCCCGATGAAATGTTAAAAGGGGTTACAATCAGGGCGGTGGCGGTTGATGAAAATGGTAACGAGAGTAAACTTAATAATAAGATTTATATAATTAATGAGGAAAATAAATACGATTTTTCGCTGCCGGTTATTTCGATTAAAACTGAGCCAGGTGGATTATTTGATTATTATGAAGGCATCTATGTGACTGGCGAAAAATATGATTTAGATGTTGATCATGAGGGTCATTACCGTTGGCGAGATGCGAATTATCATCAAAGAGGGCATGAATGGGAAAAACCAGCTAATTTACAGTTTTTTGAAAATGATGAATTGAAAATTGATCAAGATATTGGCATTCGTATTCATGGTGGCGCAACTCGTAGCTACCGGCACAAATCATTACGCTTATACGCTAGAAATAAATATGATGAGGAAAATTATTTTCGTTATGATTTTTTTGACGGTCGCGCAACTGACATTTATGATGAGCCAATTGAAGAATTTAAACGCTTGATTCTTCGTCATAGCGGGAATGATTGGGGTTCTACGATGTTTCGCGATGCTATGTTACAATCATTAGTTGAAGATTTAAAATTTGATACCCAAAGTTATCAACCATCAGTTGTGTTTATTAATGGCGAATATTGGGGGATTCATAATATTAGGGAACGCTATGATCGTTTTTATCTTGAATCTAATTATCGCGTAGATGCTGATGAAATAGTGATGTTAACACGAACTGGAACTTTAGATGAAGGTGAACCAGGGGATGAAAGACATTATCATGATATGGTCGATTTTGCGACGGAAAATGATTTGCGTGAACGTGATAATTATGAACATATTAAAACTTTAATGGATCCGGAAAACCACATTGACTATATGATTTCTAATATCTTTTTTAATAATACTGACTGGCCGCAAGGAAATATTGATTTTTGGCGCAAAAAAACTGATGGCTATATCGAGGATGCACCTTATGGTCACGATGGTCGATGGCGCTGGATGTTGTTTGATACTGATTTTGGTTTTCAGTTATATGATA